>NZ_JAHXBV010000013.1:0-214469 GCF_019915905.1 Halomonas sp. ANAO-440
AAAGAACGCTGTTGGAGGCAGCTTTAGCTCGCGACCGCGGTGTCGCCAAACCTTGGCGATGAGCACCAACGCGGCACTCCCCACCGCCGCTCCCCACGGCCATGACACGGCGTGAAAACGAAACGCCCCTGGCCGCCGTCCATCCACATAAGAAAAGAACGCTGTTGGAGGCAGCTTTAGCTCGCGACCACGGTGTCGCCAACCTTGGCGATGAACACCAACGGCCACGCTCCTCACTGAAGTTTCTTCATGAGCACGCTTCCACCGAGTAACCTTGAACCCACGCTGGCGAGGTCGGATTGTCACCTCCTGTCCCTACGGTAGGGTCATCCGTTGAGCCCGCCCCGATATTTCTGAGCTGCCTGAGCGGCAGTGCACGTGACGCCGCCGGCAACAGTGTCACTCTTGGTTTTCTGAGCTGCCTGGGCGGCAGCGCACTGGTTGAGCACGGAAGCGAGGTAGCGCTTGCTTTTCTGAGCTGCCTGGGCGGCAGCGCACCTGGCGACACTCTACGACCTGCTTCAAGAGAGTTTCTGAGCTGCCTGGGCGGCAGCGCACCTCGGCGGCGGGCTGTGGGACGTGGACAACTGTTTCTGAGCTGCCTGGGCGGCAGCGCACGATCTCGTTGAAGCGCAAGACCTCATCAACGATTTCTGAGCTGCCTGGGCGGCAGCGCACGGGGCGCCTCGCCGAACGGGTAGAGCCGGGTGTTTCTGAGCTGCCTGGGCGGCAGCGCACCTGGGTGTCGATGGTGGCGCCGGGGCCGGCGCTTTCTGAGCTGCCTGGGCGGCAGCGCACATGGGCAGGTTCTGCGCGGTCAGGTGCTCGGTTTTCTGAGCTGCCTGGGCGGCAGCGCACACCCCGACCCCCTGGCGATGGAGTTCAGCTACTTTCTGAGCTGCCTGGGCGGCAGCGCACTCAGAGATACAGGGTGTGGGCGCTGTCGGCTCTTTCTGAGCTGCCTGGGCGGCAGCGCACAACTAATCGCCGCCATCAGCCAGCGGTTGGGAGTTTCTGAGCTGCCTGGGCGGCAGCGCACCGCTGGAACGACCGCCTGCGCCACGCCTGGCATTTCTGAGCTGCCTGGGCGGCAGCGCACCAATGCACAGCCTCACGGCCAGCGGCCCTTGTTTTCTGAGCTGCCTGGGCGGCAGCGCACGGCTTTGGCGACAACAAGACGACGCTATGGCTTTTCTGAGCTGCCTGGGCGGCAGCGCACTAGTCCTTGATGGTTTCAAGATGGCGGTCTCATTTCTGAGCTGCCTGGGCGGCAGCGCACTTGGTCAGGGTGCTCGTCTGCTCGGCGTACTTTTTCTGAGCTGCCTGGGCGGCAGCGCACGCATAGATGAGTCGATGCGCACTACTGAGCAATTTCTGAGCTGCCTGGGCGGCAGCGCACATCGTCTCGGCGCCGTCGTCGCCGTTGCGTCCTTTCTGAGCTGCCTGGGCGGCAGCGCACAGGGTGCGTAGCACATTGGGGTCGAGCGACCATTTCTGAGCTGCCTGGGCGGCAGCGCACAAGTTGATGCGCGATCCGCGCACCACTGATGATTTCTGAGCTGCCTGGGCGGCAGCGCACCCGCCCAGCGCGCTACCGATGAACGAGCCGATTTTCTGAGCTGCCTGGGCGGCAGCGCACTTCCACGCCATGATTTCCGATATCCACTTCCATTTCTGAGCTGCCTGGGCGGCAGCGCACTCGAGCGTCAGGGTGCCCAGTGATCGACTCATTTTCTGAGCTGCCTGGGCGGCAGCGCACTACAAGCCTAGGTCAGGCGACCTGTTGCCGGTTTTCTGAGCTGCCTGGGCGGCAGCGCACAGAGTATGTCAATCTATTTTTGCTCGCATTGTTTTCTGAGCTGCCTGGGCGGCAGCGCACGATGCTGGAGGGCAGCCATCACGCAGCCAACTTTTCTGAGCTGCCTGGGCGGCAGCGCACTCACTCGCTTGTCTTGCCACTCGACGCGAATCTTTCTGAGCTGCCTGGGCGGCAGCGCACCACGAGCGCCGGTTCATGGCGCCAGCAGAGAGTTTCTGAGCTGCCTGGGCGGCAGCGCACCGGGCTTGCCATGGCGCAGCAGCGAATCAGAATTTCTGAGCTGCCTGGGCGGCAGCGCACTGGCCGAGGGTGCGACCACGATGGTGCTGGATTTTCTGAGCTGCCTGGGCGGCAGCGCACTCCCTCTGTTGAAACAGGGCTCTCGCCACCCATTTCTGAGCTGCCTGGGCGGCAGCGCACTTTCATGCAAAGCTCCTCCTTTAGCGATGACTGTTTCTGAGCTGCCTGGGCGGCAGCGCACGGTGACTACTGATACCTGAGCAGCCGCTTGCCTTTCTGAGCTGCCTGGGCGGCAGCGCACGCCGACTACAACGACGAGGTCGCACGCCTCCATTTCTGAGCTGCCTGGGCGGCAGCGCACGGCAGCGCACCCCACTCACCGCGCCCGCCGATTTTCTGAGCTGCCTGGGCGGCAGCGCACATTCCCCATCGACCCCTGCACGCCCAGCCATTTTTCTGAGCTGCCTGGGCGGCAGCGCACGCTGACGAATGCGACTGCGAATAGGAGAATGGTTTCTGAGCTGCCTGGGCGGCAGCGCACACTGTATTTGATGCTGAGACTCTTTCTATCCATTTCTGAGCTGCCTGGGCGGCAGCGCACACCCGCAAGATCGCCGACCAGGTCTTCCTCGATTTCTGAGCTGCCTGGGCGGCAGCGCACGCAGTATTCGGCCTGGGTTGCGAGCAGGTGCTTTTCTGAGCTGCCTGGGCGGCAGCGCACACCTTGAAGGACATCAAGTCCATCGAGGCCAATTTCTGAGCTGCCTGGGCGGCAGCGCACACTCCCCGTTTGTAACTATCTACAAGCGTGACTTTCTGAGCTGCCTGGGCGGCAGCGCACTTTCCATGAACGGACTGCGCCGCAACCTGAGTTTTCTGAGCTGCCTGGGCGGCAGCGCACGGGTTAGGTAATGAGTGATCGTTTCGATGGCTTTTCTGAGCTGCCTGGGCGGCAGCGCACAATGCTTTTGAGGATGCGCTATCTGTTGTGCATTTCTGAGCTGCCTGGGCGGCAGCGCACAGTCAGGGTGTCACGAAACGGCCCTTCGTCCTTTTCTGAGCTGCCTGGGCGGCAGCGCACCAGAGGCCAACGCCCTCACACCGGACGCTGACTTTCTGAGCTGCCTGGGCGGCAGCGCACGAGCTGGCGCCGGCGTTTGCTGAGACGACCCATTTCTGAGCTGCCTGGGCGGCAGCGCACCAGCGCTTCTACGAGAACTCGCACAAGGGTATTTTCTGAGCTGCCTGGGCGGCAGCGCACAGCACCCTGCTGCGCGAGCACGGATGGCCGAATTTCTGAGCTGCCTGGGCGGCAGCGCACATATTGACCGAGCATTTGTCGACGCTTTTGCGTTTCTGAGCTGCCTGGGCGGCAGCGCACGCGCGGAAGTCGTCAGCCGTCTCTGATCCATCTTTCTGAGCTGCCTGGGCGGCAGCGCACACATCAACGCACATGACGCCATGGGAGGCGCATTTCTGAGCTGCCTGGGCGGCAGCGCACGTTAAACTTCCTAACTTCTCCGTTTCCCGCAATTTCTGAGCTGCCTGGGCGGCAGCGCACGTCGAGCCCGGCCAGCGCAGCTCGAAATACTGTTTCTGAGCTGCCTGGGCGGCAGCGCACGCGACGGACATCAGCGCCGGGCGTGTCGAGCTTTTCTGAGCTGCCTGGGCGGCAGCGCACGAGGCCGACGAGCTGCTCGGCACCTTCAGCCATTTCTGAGCTGCCTGGGCGGCAGCGCACGTAAGGGCACGCCATCCATGCGCAAGGCGTCGTTTCTGAGCTGCCTGGGCGGCAGCGCACCCCAACGGCGTTTTCCACAATCACACTCTCGATTTCTGAGCTGCCTGGGCGGCAGCGCACGCCCAAAGGGAGCGGCGCTTGGCGGCATCATTTTTCTGAGCTGCCTGGGCGGCAGCGCACAACTGCACGGCCGAGAGGCTGTTATCCCACTGTTTCTGAGCTGCCTGGGCGGCAGCGCACCCATTGAGTCACTCGAGTACGTTGATCCGGACTTTCTGAGCTGCCTGGGCGGCAGCGCACGCTAGGCACTGGTACGCCACGCAGCCCCGCTATTTCTGAGCTGCCTGGGCGGCAGCGCACAAAACCTATCTGACATGCCCGCTGTTTTCATATTTCTGAGCTGCCTGGGCGGCAGCGCACTAGCGACTGCCTCCCTGTCAAAGCCGACTTTATTTCTGAGCTGCCTGGGCGGCAGCGCACGCGGCCGTAGGCTTCTGCAAGCCATCGAGGCATTTCTGAGCTGCCTGGGCGGCAGCGCACAATTCGTCAACCTCTCGACGGGCAGCCCGGATTTTCTGAGCTGCCTGGGCGGCAGCGCACAACCAGTACGCCCAGTAGCCGGTGATGCCGGCTTTCTGAGCTGCCTGGGCGGCAGCGCACATGACGACGCCCTCAGCCTCGGCCGCCTTGCGTTTCTGAGCTGCCTGGGCGGCAGCGCACACTACCTGCACGAGCTGGGATTGTCATATCAGTTTCTGAGCTGCCTGGGCGGCAGCGCACAGGCGGCGATGAACGGCCTCGCTGCTGTGTCATTTCTGAGCTGCCTGGGCGGCAGCGCACGATAGGGTAGCGAGGGAGGCGGCGAGGCGATTTTTCTGAGCTGCCTGGGCGGCAGCGCACTCAACGCAAAGAGAAATCAACGCCTTTGTGTGTTTCTGAGCTGCCTGGGCGGCAGCGCACTTCGTCATATATGCGGTTAATGCTGCGCCGAATTTCTGAGCTGCCTGGGCGGCAGCGCACTTGCAGAGACCTAAACGCCGGGCCGAGCCCCTTTTCTGAGCTGCCTGGGCGGCAGCGCACCAACATCATTCGTGACACCGATGGCGAGGACTTTTCTGAGCTGCCTGGGCGGCAGCGCACGGTATGAATAAACGAAAAGAAGGTTGGTATTGTTTCTGAGCTGCCTGGGCGGCAGCGCACTTGTGGTGGGCGATAGCGGCACTGTTATTTCTTTTCTGAGCTGCCTGGGCGGCAGCGCACCACTGTTATCACTAGCAGCGACGGCACTAATTTTTCTGAGCTGCCTGGGCGGCAGCGCACCTTCTGAGTACCCTGAGCTAGACGCCTTTGTGTTTCTGAGCTGCCTGGGCGGCAGCGCACCCATCCGTGACGATCTCTGGTCAGGTATCTCGTTTCTGAGCTGCCTGGGCGGCAGCGCACAGTAGTTCGGACACCTACGCGACTGGCGATGATTTCTGAGCTGCCTGGGCGGCAGCGCACTACAATCACTGATATCGGAGTTACAGATTTTTTTTCTGAGCTGCCTGGGCGGCAGCGCACCGTGTGCGCTGTCGGGCCGGTGCGCACCCTGGTTTCTGAGCTGCCTGGGCGGCAGCGCACGATCGGCCAGGCCTCTGGGCCGAATTGTTCGCTTTCTGAGCTGCCTGGGCGGCAGCGCACCCATTGGCAATCGAGCCTTCGTGTCGGCTTCCTTTCTGAGCTGCCTGGGCGGCAGCGCACGCCTCAATGACGCCACCAGCGCGGTGGCCATTTTTCTGAGCTGCCTGGGCGGCAGCGCACGAGCAGGCCACCCACGGCATGCCGGTTGGCCTTTTCTGAGCTGCCTGGGCGGCAGCGCACGTTATCGCGTCGACAATCCAGCGCCTCGAGCATTTCTGAGCTGCCTGGGCGGCAGCGCACGGTTCTCGGGACGGGATGGGTGGCGGGTGGTTTTTCTGAGCTGCCTGGGCGGCAGCGCACCAGTGGAAAGGCAGCCTGCTCACAACGCCCCTTTTCTGAGCTGCCTGGGCGGCAGCGCACATAGGGTGTCTAATGTACCCTCTACAATTTCTTTTCTGAGCTGCCTGGGCGGCAGCGCACTCGTAACGATCGATCAGGCTGCCCACCTTCTCTTTCTGAGCTGCCTGGGCGGCAGCGCACTCTTCGGCGATCAGCCGCTGCAGCGTCGACATTTTCTGAGCTGCCTGGGCGGCAGCGCACCGCCGTGCATACCGCCAACCACCCGGGTAGCGTTTCTGAGCTGCCTGGGCGGCAGCGCACCCCGGCCTGGCCCAGCAGGCTCGCGCCACCCTTTTCTGAGCTGCCTGGGCGGCAGCGCACTGTTGCCCGCGGTCGCCGTAGTGCTTGGCCAGTTTCTGAGCTGCCTGGGCGGCAGCGCACATGATCTGGTTCCACATCGCGTGCGGATTGACTTTCTGAGCTGCCTGGGCGGCAGCGCACGAAGCTCGAAGACTTCATCGGCAAGGCCTGCTTTTCTGAGCTGCCTGGGCGGCAGCGCACGCCATGGAGACATCAGCATCGCCGATCTCGCTTTTCTGAGCTGCCTGGGCGGCAGCGCACGTATTGGAGCAGAATTTTCAAGATGCGAGGCTTTTCTGAGCTGCCTGGGCGGCAGCGCACCGGCCAGCAGCACCGCCGCTATGCTGCTGCATTTTCTGAGCTGCCTGGGCGGCAGCGCACGTTATGACCCACCGACATATAACTGTTATCAGTTTCTGAGCTGCCTGGGCGGCAGCGCACGGCATCAGGAAGAGCGACTGCCTGCGAATCATTTTCTGAGCTGCCTGGGCGGCAGCGCACGGGTCAACAGTGGCGACCTGATCATCACCGATTTTCTGAGCTGCCTGGGCGGCAGCGCACCTTCAGTTCATCGAGACCCGGTTCAGCTACCTTTTCTGAGCTGCCTGGGCGGCAGCGCACGTTCCGTGATCTGGAGCGGTCTGGAGCTTTTCTTTCTGAGCTGCCTGGGCGGCAGCGCACTCTCGAGCAGCGCGATGTGGTCGGGCGATGCGTTTCTGAGCTGCCTGGGCGGCAGCGCACGGTCACGCGCACACGACCAATGATGTCGCTCTTTTCTGAGCTGCCTGGGCGGCAGCGCACGAGGATCGCGACCTCGAGGCGCTCGACGACTGTTTCTGAGCTGCCTGGGCGGCAGCGCACTACTCGGCATTGCCGCCCAGTGACCGCCTGCTTTTCTGAGCTGCCTGGGCGGCAGCGCACTTCTTGTCTGCCGATCTCGCGGGCTCCTTGCTTTTCTGAGCTGCCTGGGCGGCAGCGCACAGCAGATAGCCCGCGGCGGCGAGAAGCATCTTTTTCTGAGCTGCCTGGGCGGCAGCGCACGTGTTGAGGGCGTGGGCGATGTCGCCGGTGACTTTCTGAGCTGCCTGGGCGGCAGCGCACACCAGGTCCTCCAGGGCGGGGCTCAGGCTGATTTTCTGAGCTGCCTGGGCGGCAGCGCACCCGCTGAAACCCACGTGCGCAGATCCCTAGGATTTCTGAGCTGCCTGGGCGGCAGCGCACTAGAACGATATAAAGATAAGCGACTGATTGTTAAAGAGCAATGGCTTGATAGAACAACGCCTCCCTTTTCAGAGAGGCGTTAGTAACTACTTGATTTTGCCAAATCTAATGAATCTCCCAAAAAAAGGGTTAGAACCAGGGCACCGTTGCCTCATTGCTCAATCCATAATGATTGAAGCGCCCAGCGACTGATTCCGATTGGGCTTGGCCATGCTCGATGAATAGCGCGAAGCGCTGCCCGCTGGAGCGGCTGCTGACCTGCACGAAAGGCAGGGCGATCTGCCGCGCGGCAGGCGTTTCCATCAAGCGCTGAGCCTCTTCGATTTCGATGCCATGCCGCTTGGCATAACGCTTCGAACGGCTAGGACTCCCGGTATTGAACTGTCGACGACGAACGATCCGATGCTGTGCCTCGGCAGGTACTCGCTGAGCGGCTTCAAGCGTTACGTGATCACGCATGCCGGTGAGCCACGAAATCGCCATCAACTGCTCAAGCCGAGCCTGCTCGCCATGCAACCGAAGCCGGTCGCCTGGCGTGCGCGCACGTACTCCGGTCTTGTGGTCGGGGAAACTCACGCCAATGTCATTGGCCGATAGATCATGCAGTGCCCGATGCAGCTTGCTGTAGAGCGCTCCCATCAAAATGGACGCCGGAAAGTCCGGATCGGGCCGCAGACGAATATCGAGATAGTGATCCATGATGGCTTACCCCGCATCGCCGAAGACGCCACCGCGGATAAGGGTTGCCATGACAAAGTGCTGCTGTTCGGTAGAGGGCACCTGATCCTTGAGCAGCCAGTTATCAAGCAGGTTGTAGAAATCCACCTTCTGTTTCGGCTGTCGGTAGGCGCTACCCTGGGTGGTGACCGAGCCATAGGGCTCAACGGCGATTGGGCCGAGGTCACTGCCGTCTTCCGGTGCCGGATACCAGGTATCGATGGTGCGCAGGGCATTGCCCAACTTCTGAGAGTGAATGGCAGCGATTTTTTCATCTCCGATGCTGTATAGCGTCTTGCTCTTGTCACCTCGTGAGCGGTCGAGAATCAGCTCCTGTGAAGGGAACACCTCTTGACCGGCACCAACCCGGGCAAAGGCCACCACATCCAGCAGCAGATAACGCTCGCCAGACAGCGCCTCGTTCATGAGGCTGCCTAGCTCACGAGTGGCCTTGCTGCCTTCAAAGTCACGCAGCGAGTGCTCGAGAGCGTCGAAGGTCCACTGCTTTTCCGCTTGCCCATCCTTCATCTGGCTGATGACAACTTCGATCTCTTCAGCGCCGACACGATTGCGCCACAGGAAGCGACCATTGGCGAGATTACAGGCGTATCGGTGAGCAAGTTCGCCAAAGCCGTACTCGCTGATATAGCTCGCCACGGTTTGCTTCAGCTTGTGCTGATACTCGGCATTGTTACAGGCCGATGGCTTCCCAGCACCCGCCAGCACCCGCAAGGTAAAGTGCACCGCTAGGGTATCGACATCGTGGGGAAGCGCTGCAACATCGACCGTCTGCAGATTGGGGTTTTCGATGGCAGCATCTAGCTTGGCCGGATCCTGGTCCTTGGCCTTCAGCCGGTTAGAGATGGTTCCACGGACCGATTTTTCGCGCACCGGGATACCACTCCACTGTGTATATTGAGCTCGGTCATCCCAGGCACCGGTGCTAAACAGCGCGTCGGATGGGTCGAGCTTGCGCTCGAAGGCGAGGACGGAAGCAGTCTTGAGGGTATCGTTCTTGGCCATGATTGGTTTCCCTGTCGTTATGCGGTTGTTGAGCGATTGTGATAGTCGTTATTGAGTCGATAGAGGCCGGCATCGAGATCGTTGTCTACATACCAGAGCAGCTCTTCGGGACGCTGCAGCCGATGCGGACTGATCCACTGCCCGATGGAGTAAAGGCTTTCGACAAAGCGGAAAGGCGTTTCGGCATCGCGTGAATTGGCGACCGTACCCGGCTCGAAGACCTCGGACAGCGCGCCATAGCCGATCGGGATCGGCACGATCCAACCAGGCGGTCGGCGAATCTCCCAGCTCACTTCGTCATATATTTCACCCTGGGCGCTCTCCACCGGCTTGAGGTGGCATTCATGGTTAAGACGTGACAGATCTAGCCAGGCGTCCAATATGGTGGCAACGGGGCTGGCCTCACGCATTTCCTCAAAGCGCTGCGCCAGCAAGTCATCGCGGGACACCAGCGTGAAACCCGGTAGCCAGCGCCGCTTGAGTCGCCTGAACTGTTCATCGCGCTCCTCACCGGCTTCCCCCAGAGGAGTCAGTGCCGGGCGTGAACGGGAGATTCGGCCCGGCAGCGCCGGGATCACGCTCCCACCGGCGATACGCATGCCCGCGACGATCTCGGCCACCTCCTTGGCCAGAGCACCACGCTCGGCTTCGTTACCACCGCAGGCGTCCCCGCGAACGGCAAAGACCAGGGTAATATCGAGGTGAACTCGCCCCTCCTCGACAATGGCCGCAGTGCCACCGCTCCGGTCGACCGGGTTTCGTGTCAGATGGAAAGTGCGGGTAAAGCCTCCCTCTGTCGCCTGAGCCTCGAAGTCGTGACAAATGACACCGACACCGTCGAACAGCAAAGCAACTTCGCTGGCCGCCAGCTTGCGCTCCAGCGCATGCATCAGACCGACGAAGGCGCTCATGGCAGGGAAGCCCCAGGTCATCTGGCTGGAGATGGTATTGGCGTTCTGCACCCGCAGGCGGGGCAGTATCAGAAGATTTTGAACCTCACTCATGGCCAAGGCCTCCCTGCCAGTCATCCAGTTCGTGATCGAGCGACTCAGCCCAGCGGCGGTCACGTTCCAGCCAGCGCTGGTAGGTCTCATCGCGCTCCAGCTCCCGAGACCAGTGGCGATGCTCGGTATCACCCAGAGGCAACTTTCGACCGAGCGCATGATTTAGCCAGTTGGCGAAGCGCTGCCTGATGTCGCTCTCCCAGTCCGTCGACTCACGTGCCTCACGAAACGCCTCGTCGGCTTCCGCTCGGCCGGGGTCTAGCCAATAAGTCTCTTCAGCAGGCAGGCGGCATTTATCGTCATCGCTCCATCCAGGCGGCAGGCCATGGAGCTGCATGGTGAACAACATCAGCTCATCCATCAGCGCCGCGTTCAGGTCATCGCGTAGATCACGGGTCTGGTAATCGTTCGATGGGGTGGACTCAAGGAAGCGTCTTAGATCGCTAACCAAACGCTTGACCTCACGTCGCCGACCGAATCGTGGAAATACCGAATCGGTCAACAGCGGCGCCTTGATACCCTGAGAAGCCCAGCGCGGCGGCAGCGAGGCCAGCAGGTAGTTGTTACCGCCCCGCTCGCTATTCAACTGGGATATGTTCTGTGGCTTGGTTCCCCCCAGCTTCTGCACCGCCAGACTGGGGTAGTCGTGATATCCCGCCTCAGAAAATTCTCCTTCACGACGCGCCTTACGCGCCGCCTTGGCCGCTTCGCCAAAACGGTCCTCATTGATGACCAGGAACACCTTATGCGCCAAGGATGTGGCATAGAGCGGTGCCAGTAGGTGGTAATCGCCGTTATCGGCAGGGTCTTCGCCCACCAGCCAGTAGAGCTGCTTGGCTCGGGTATGCGAGGTCTCTCCGCCGCGTTGCTCAGTAATGGCAGCGAAAGCTTGCATCCAGCCTTGGGCCTGATCGGCATCGTCGCTTAGGGCAGCGGCAAGTTTGGCGTCGTTCTCCAGCACTCGCTCCAGAAGCGATTTCCCCTGGTATTCGAGCTTGAGAAACTTGTAGACATCCAGCGCGGCGGCATTGCCAACCACATCGCCCAGGAAATCCGCTGGTAGCACATGACTGCCCACCGCTGGATGAGCGGATAGCGACTCTGGAGGTACGTAGAGATTGGTGCCCTTGGCATCAGGATGGATCGGCTTCAGCGAGTGAGTGACAACCTGAAGCTGGCCGACTCGCCGCGCGGCATCGTTGATCCAGGTATCGAACTGAAATTGCGCGACCAGCTCATCACGCTTGGGGGCATCGGGCGCAAGCTTTTCGGCCTTGGCATCGAAGCGTTCCTGAAGGAAACCTTCGATCAAGGCGCGAAGGCCGGCGGGCGCCCCTGAAGGGGGAGAATCAGCAGGCATATCGCATCCTTCTTGATCCCCTCTTGGGAATCGGTACGGTTCATGTAGAATATGCCCCGAAGCAACGCTGCCTCGGGACGTAAGGTAGGACGGGCAAAGCCCGTCACTCGACTAATAACGTCACGTGGTAGCCAATCACGCTTCGCAACCTCCTATCTGCTCAGGCCTGGCAGATTCAGGTGACTCAGGACTACCCGAGGCCAACGCCTGTGGTGGTGTGGCACCACCACCACAGGCACCTTTATAAGGCTAGGCGCCTTCACTCATAAAGTCAACCCTAGCTGCTTGAAGCCATATCAATACAAACAAGCATTCAAAATGCACAGCAGAAAACTTCTGTCGAGAAAGCTTTCGGTTGTTACCATCACGTAGTTACCTACAAATACTGCAACTAACGGTTCTGCTGAATAAGCAGCTCAGAAACTAGCGGCTTGTAGCCAACGCAGTAGATATGCTGCTGAACAAGCAGCAGGTGGGCCGGCCTACGCCGGCCCACCTTACTTGCGCTTGGTGAACCCCAAGGCAGCGTGATAACGCCATCCTTGCCGGTTCTCGGGTACCGTCACGGTGCCGAACTTCCGCGCGGCTACCTCCAACGGCAATTCCAGTTTGTCGGCCAACTGCACCAATGCCTCCATATAGTCCGCTTCCCCCCACGGCTGGATGCGCTCGCCCCCCACGGTGTCCAGGTCGATGCGGGTCAGCAAGCTCTCTTCGACCGGCACATAGAGACTTTCGCCGCGTCTGGCTCCCTTGTGGACGCGGTGTAGAACCCACTCCTCACCGCTCTCGTCCGGCTTGAGTATGAGTTCCTCCTGGAGTGTGGTTTGCTCACGAAACGGCTGGCACTGCGGCATCACCCCCAGCAGGTGGACGCGTGGCATGGCGTACCAGGTATAGGCACCCAGTGATGGCGGCGGCGGCTCCTTCATGGCACGCAATTCACGCTTGCTCAGTACCTTGGCGGGAGGTTCGACCATGGCGGCCTGCAAGCGCGCATGCTCGAGATCAACAAGGCTTTCATGCGGCTTGAGTGCATCCTGTGTGACGATCCGCGGCCTGGCGTCGATGACCTGCCACTCCTCAGGCTGCAGCAGTTCCCGCAGGGAGTGGCTGCTGAGCGCCCACTCCTGAGACGTCTCGAAACCGGGGCGGCGAAATGCCAAGTCGCCCGGGCTCTCCAAGTGCTTCAGGTTGGTATCAAGCAGCAGGATATTGGGCGTGGCGCACTCACCCTCGCGATGGCGCCGCACCCGCCCGGCGAGCTGAATGATGGATCGCATGGAGGAGGGCTCGACGATGGCCCAGTCGTAGTCGTGGTCACGGCCAACCTCGGTCACCGGGGAGCCAAGCACGATAAAGATCTGGTCCGCTTCCACTGAAGCCTCGAGGCAACGGCGCACCTCCGGCAGATCGAACACGGCATCGGCATAACGGCGGTCGAGAGTACGGTCGAGGCGTCGTTCGATAGCCGAGCGAATCAGCAGCGGATGCTGGGAGTGGTAGACACACAGATGGATGCGCTGCCCTTCCATAGCGCCCAGACGATAGAGCGCCAGAGCCACATCGAAGATCGGCTCGATATTGGCCAGGCGAATCAACCCGAAACTGATACGCTTGCCGCTATGCGGGTCGATGCTGTGGTGGCGCTCATGCAAAGCCGTGGCATGCTCACGCAGCCGTTCGGCCAATGCTTGCCTTATCCCCTCTGGGGTCTTGCCCAATCCATCCATAGGCACCAGCTCGGCGCGGCGCCTTATAGCGTCTGAGGCCAAGCGCCCGTATCGCCGCACCGCGAACTGCCGATGCGCCTCAGCGAAGGCTTCACCGTTGGCACAGTCCGCATGCTGTCGATCATGCTCATCGAACCAGGCACAGCAGATATCCACCGGCAGACCGGGCACGCCTCGATTGCGCTGGTAGTGTTCGCGCCCATTGCGATAGGCCTCATACAGCCCCCGTACCAGCGCCGGCGGCAGAGTGGCTGAGGAGAGCAGTACCCGCGACCCCAGCAATCCCGCCCAGTGCACCAACCGGGTTAGCGCGGGCAGGTCGTTGACATCGAAATCGTCGATCTCATCCAGCACCAGATCGCTGCTCATCAACCGCAGCATCGGCGCAATCTGGCGACCACCTCGGGTACTCTCGGTGGCCGGCATCAGGTGGTCGACGGTGCATACCAGGATCGGGGCGGCAATCAGTGGCCGGGTGCCGAAATCATCGTTGAGCCGCCGCAGCACCGGGTGGCTCTCGAAATTGCCATCGAAAACCACATGTCCGTCCTCCTCGATCAACTGCTGCACGGAGGCCGATCCACTCTTCTCGGCCTCCCGTTCGTAGTGTTCAAACAGAGCACGGTTGGCGCTACCGCCGACCCGTACCGCCAGCTCGTCCTCGCCCAGATTGAGCCGCTCGCGGTAGGCCTGACCAGTCTGCAACGTCAAGGTGCGCAGGCCCAGTGCCACACTGAAACGCGCACCCTGTTGCGGGTCCGCCAGGGCATAGAGAATCCGCCCGTTGGCCAAGGTCTTGCCACAACCTGTCGAGGCCATGTTGATACCGAAGAACCCTTGCCGCTCACTGCGCTCACGTAGCCCCTGGGCGAGATCATAGGCTCGGTCCTGCCAGCGGAAGCGTGGGTGATCGCTGCGCTTGCGAAAACCCTTGTGGCGAGCCAGTCTCGGAAGGTGGCTGGTGAGGCTTGGCAGCGCCCTGGCGACGGCCGCGGCATGCTTCTCGACGCCCAATATATGTTCGTCGAGCGGCTGGTTGAGCTGGCCTGTCTTGCGAATGGTATTGGCGTGCAGAGGATACCCCGCTTCCCCTCTGACCCGGTGGCGCAGCTCTTCCAGGCTGGAATAGTAGTGATCAGCCAGCATCAGGCTAAGCCGAGCCAGGTGGATGGCATATGGATCATCCAGCCAGGATCGATCAGGCAATGGACGCTTCAGGAGTCGCTGTGCCAGATGCCGCGCACGCTCACGCCACTTGTCCGTGGTCACTGGCAGGCCGTGCTTGAAAGTCCAGTAGAGTGCCTGTTGCTTCTTGTCCTGGCTGTCGGCGATCTCGTTCCAGTCAGCAGAGATCGTGGCAGGCAGGTCTCGTAACTGGTCCGCCCGGAATACGGGCTTCTCTCTCCCCCAGCGAGCTGATTCAGGACCGGAATGGGACTTGTCCCCCGGCATCAAGGGTAAGCGGTGATGGGTGACGATCAGCCAACCAATGGCCGCGGCCAAAGGGGGTAGGCTTTGAAATGGCGACTTGGGGATGCCATCCAATCCATCGCGCTCCAGTCGCGCCAGCCAAGTCGATTCGTCCGCGGTTCTACCCTCCTCCGCCAAGCGAGTCAGCCAGCCCGTATCGTCATCATCACCTACGAAGGCCTGGAACAGGCGGAGTGAGATCCATTCATGGCGGTAGAGGTTACGTCCCTCAAGCTTGCCTAAGAGCCGACGCTGAAAGGCCTCGCATGCCTTACCCAGATCGTGCAGAAGCGCGGCCATGGCAGCCAGCAACAGGATGTCTTCGCCGGTATGCCAGTCGTTTTCATCGCTGCGGCGCAGGATATCCCGGGAAGTCGTGTTGGTGGGTACCGCTCCCTGTGGGTTGAAGCGGTTGGCATCACCGACGATCCAGATCAGTTCGCTATGGTCGCGCCCCCGAATCCAGTGGCAGGCCACGGCGGTATTCTTGCGCGCCTTCTTGCGGAGTAGCCTCCTGAGCGTATCTAGCCCTGCCTGGGTAATCGGCGTCTGCCATGTGCGATCGCCTCGCCGCTCGGCAAACTGATCGAGAATCCGACGCGTCTCCTTGAGCGCGTTCTTGCTGCACTGGGAGACCAACAATACATTCATGCGCCGGGCCCACCAAGATCGAGCGCAATGCCCTTGAGAGAATCGATCATGAAGTCGAGCGACTCAGTGCGCGTCAGCCGTTCGATACACGCCTGACGAAACTCCTGCTCCTCGTCTCCCTGCATGGCAGAGATAAACGCCTGGGGTAGGATCACGGCATCCTTGACCAGGTCGGCGACGTCAAACACGAGCCCACCTCGGCGTGTCTTGCCATGCAACACGGCCAGACCATGCGGAATGCCGAGAACCCAAGTGGCACTTGCCGCCAGGCCATAGGCCAGATAGTTACCGTGATCGAGGAAGCGGTTAGCGGGATCAGTGCCGCTTCCACGCTTAGCCCGAGTGAAATCGCCGTAGTTCACTGCACGAGTCGCCAGCTTGAAAAGAAACTTGGTCAGGCGCGCTTCCAGGGTAAGCAGATCAGTCGTGCTGGGCGACATGGCAATGGCATCGCGATGCGTTGCCAACGCCTGATGGAGCGCATCCGCCGAGACGGTAAAGCCGGCCTCCGTGAGAAAACGGTCCGCCCACAGCGCTTCGATCCTCTTCAAGCGCGCTAGTTGGAAGGCCTTCGCTGCCTCCAGGCGTTTTTCATCATCGAACCAGAAACGCACCCAGTGCTGCAGATATTCGGTGGGGCGATACTCGCTCTGCGGTGTCAACCAGGCAACATCGACATCTATCTCATTGGCGGCGAACAGGGGTGTACCGCCGCCGCCACAGAAGCCCACCAGCACACCCGCCTTGGACAGTTCCCGCATCGCCGCCTGGGTAATCGAGGTACCGGTTCCGAGCAGCAACGACGTCGTATTGGCTATCGGGATATTCCAGTAGCGCGACCGGCTGCCTTCATCGGTGACGTACTCGACACGCCCGCCGTTCACCAATACACGGCAATGTTGCAGGTAGTAGAGATTGGCGCGCTTCGAGTGGAGAATAGTTTTCAGGTCGGAAGGTGACAGATCATCCATGCGGGCTCCCTGCGCCTGTATATTGTTTCTAATTTGTATCTTATCTAAGCACCCTATCCTCACAGCCACCACCACTGTCCAGGAAACCAGCATCTTTTTCAGGCCGGTGTTGATAGAGATCACAGCTTCAAAGAGCAGCACGAGGAGTTGACATGCTCGATATTGCGCCACTGCCCTGGGACACTCTTGCCCGCTACCGATTGATCGAAATTCTGGCTCTTTGGGAGGGCCGAGTGGCCTCTTCACAGCTGGGAAAGGCCTTCGGCATCGGGCGCCAGCAGGCGCAGAAAGTTCTCAAGCAATATCGGGTACTTGCGCCGGACAACCTGACGTATGACGAATCCCGCAAGGGGTTTTTGCCGGCCGATGATTTCTCGCCCCAATTCACTCGTGGCCGGGTCGAAGAGTACCTACATCTACTGGGTTCGGATCACAATCTCGATTCGCCCTTTGCGGGGCTAGGGCTCGGCGCGGCCGATACCGAGTCGCTGCCTTTACCCAGCCGCGAGGTATCACCACAGGTTGTGCGTGAGCTGGTCAAGGCGTCACGGCAGGGCGTTCGTCTGGAAGTCAATTACGCCTCATTTTCCAGCCCGACTGGAGAGGACCATATTATCGTTCCCCACACCCTTGTATTCGCCTCAAGGCGTTGGCATGTAAGGGCTTTCTGCGAGAAAAATCTTGCGTTTCGGGATTTCGTGCTGAGCCGGTTTCGCGGCATTCCGGAACCCTGTGGCGACATGCTTGGTGAACATGGCGGCAATCAGGATTCGCAATGGCATGCCTATGTGGAGGTGAAGCTGATTCCGGACCGGCGTCTACCCCAGGCAGAGCGGGAGCTGGTGGCCAGAGATTATCGTATGGAGCATGGCGAGCTGCTGCTGCGCTGTCGCGGCCCGCTGGTGCTCTATGCGTTACGTGAGCTTGGCGTCAACCCGAACCACTCCGAAGTCGATCCCCGCGCTCAGCAGATCGAGATCGCCAATCGCGAGGCCTTGGCCAAGTGGATCCGATGGACCTAGCTCAGCGAACCGACCGACTCCCTACTTCGCTCTTACCTATGCAAGCCGTCCACACCAAGCCGCGGCAACCTCCGCCTGACGCGAGCTGAAGCTACCTCCAACAAGCGTCGATGCACTCGATGGTGGCTGTTTCGGCTCGTCTCCTGCCCTTCCCTCAACCCTAAGCAAGCGGCCGATCCCAAGCCGCTCCCACCGGCCCACGGCAACCTCCGCCCGTCGCGAGCTAAAGCTACCTCCAACAAGCATCGATGCACTCGATGGTGGCTGTCTTGGCTCCTCTCCTGCCCTTCGCTCAAACCTCCGGCAACTGCCGATACCGAGCTGCCTTCACCGGCCCGCGGCAACCTCCGCTTGTCGCGAGCTGAAGCTACCTCCAACAAGCGTCGATGCACTCGATGGTGGCTGTTTCGGCTCGTCTCCTGCCCTTCCCTCAACCCTAAGCAAGCGGCCGATCCCAAGCCGCTGGCAACCTCCGCCCGTCGCGAGCTGAAGCTACCTCCAACAAGCGTCGATGCAATCGATGGTGAGCTACCCCAGCAGTCGTTGATGCCACCGATGGTGACTGTTTCGGTTCACCACCTTGCGATGCCCCACCCGCCCTCGGCATGATGAGGCATTACCGCCGCCGGCCCTGCTGTGCGCCTTCCCCCTGCCACCCACAAGGATCACCATGTCGACTCTCTTTGATCGCCTCAAGGACGTTGCCTCGCCCCCCATTGGCCTGGGCTGCATGAACCTCTCCCATGGCTACGGCAGCCCCGTACCCGAGCCCGAGGCAATTCGTGCTCTGGAAGAGGCCTTCGACATGGGCTATCGACACTTCGATACCGCGACGCTTTACGGGGCAACGGCCAACGAGAAGGTGGTGGGCCAGGCCCTGGCGGGCAAGCGCGACCAGGTGATGCTGGCCAGCAAATGCGGCATGGCCATCGACCCGGAGCTGGGCAAGCGTGTGATCGACGGGCGTCCCGAGACGCTCAAGCGGCAGTGCGAGGCGAGCCTTAAGCGCCTGCGTACCGAACACCTGGACCTCTATTACCTCCACCGGCTGGACCCTCAGGTGCCCATCGAAGAGAGCGTCGGTGCGTTGGGTCGGCTGGTGGACGAGGGCAAGATAGGCGCCATCGGGCTCTCCGAGATATCTGCGGCCACCCTGCGCCGCGCGGTAGCCGAGCGCCCCATTGCGGCGGTGCAGTCGGAGTATTCCCTGTGGACCCGCAACCCCGAGATCGCGCTGATCGCGGCCTGCCGGGAGGCAGGCACGGCGCTGGTGGCTTTCAGCCCCCTGGGCAGGGGCTTTCTGGCAGGCGCCGTGACAGACCCCGCGCAGCTGCAGGAAAACGACGTTCGCCAAACCATGCCGCGCTTCAGCGCCGAGAACCTGCCACACAACCTGCGTCAGCTGGAACAGCTCCAGGCCGTCGCCAAGGCGCTGGACGTGACCTCCGGCCAGTTGGCTCTGGCCTGGCTCAGGGCAAAAGGAGAGGACGTGATTCCGATTCCCGGCTCCCGCTCGATAGCCCACATCCGCGAGAACCTGGCGGCGGGCACGCTCGACCTGGATGCGGCCACCGTCACCCGGCTGAACGCCATGCTGACCCCGGATCAGGTAGCCGGCGGCCGCTACGGCGCGGAGCAGCAGGCGGATATCGATACCGAGGAATTCGAACTCGAGAAGCCCTGAGTAGCGAGCGTGCATAGCCATACCTTGCTGCCAGCCGGACTGCCACCTAGCCTGATAGTTGCCACTGTCGTTTTTCAAGGAGGTAAAACGCCATGAAGCAACTGTTGATATCCGGTTTTCTCGTCGCCCTTATGGCAACGGCTGCCCACGCCGATGACCATGGGCAACAAGGAGCGGGCCAGGCAGCGACCGACCTGGAAACGGCCATGGACCTGCTGGTGCTGGAGAATGCCAGACTCGACGTGCTGCTGGAGAAGGAGCAACTGAGCGAAGAGGAACTCGCCCTTATCGAGCAGATGAGCATTAACCTGGCCAATGCCCTGGCGCTGATCCATGAGGAAGTGGGTGAGATGGCCACCCTGATGGAGGAAGTACAGAGCAGCGCCGCCGAAGGCGACGGCCAGCGTGTCCGTGAGAGCGGCCGAACCTACCTGAACGCCATCCAGCCACTGGTGAAAGAGCCGGTCGCACCGCGCTTCCACCTGGAAGACAATGGCGAAGAAGCCGCGCGGCAGGAGTAAGCCCAGGCCCGACTGGTCGGTCTCAGACCACGTAGGCCACTTCGTCGAACGCCAAGCGCGGGCCTCGGGGGCGCAGGCTCTCGGGGTCGCCAATACCCAGGTTGACCAGGAAGTTGCTCTTGTAGCGGCCGTCGGGGAAGAACTCGGCATCGACCATGGCGTTATCGAAGCCACTCATGGGTCCCACGTCCAGCCCCAGCATGCGGGCGGCGATTATCAGGTAGCCACCCTGCAAGGTGCCGTTGCGCCAGGCCGTTTCGCTGGCCGTCTCGGGATTGGCCGCGAAGCGATCCCGTGCGTTGGGTGAGCTGGGAAACAGCGTCGGCAGGTGTTCGTGAAAGCAGGTGTCGATGGCCACGATCACGGTAGTAGCGGCCTGGTAGGCCTTGTCCCGGTTAGCTTCGGAAAGTGCGGGCAGCAGCCGGGACTTGGCCTCCACGCTGGTCACGAAGACATAGCGCGACGGCTGGCAGTTCATGGAGGTCGGGCCCCACTTCAGCAGGTCGTAGAGACGGCGCAGAAGTGCCTCGTCAATGGGCTCATTGCGAAAGCCGTAGTGGGTACGCGCTTCACGGAAGGCAATATCCAGCGCGGTATCGTCGAGCGGCGGTCGCATTGGGTTCTCCAGATGACATATTCTCAGGCCTTGCCTAAAAACTGGCTGCGCTTGGCCATACGGCGTTAAAAATTGACTCAAAGTACTCATTTACACCGCGTAAACTCCGTCTTTTCGTCAATTTTTGCCTAGTCTGATCTTCGCTCGCCGCCTTTTTAGACAACGCCTAGACTCTACGGTATCGCTTCATGCCGGTCACTGTCGGTAGCTCCGCTTTGGTCGAAAAAAATAGCAACACTCGCCATTGGAGATGTCCATGTCCTCGTCACGCCTGCTTGCCTGCCTGGTCGCTGTGCTGTTGGCCGGTTTCGCCCCCTTCGCCGCCGCCCAGGAATTCCAGGCCTACGAAGACGCCCTGGCCCGGGGCGAGCGGCACGCCAACTACTGGCAATACGGCTGGGCGGGGGTGTATGCCACCACACTGGCGGTGAACGCCTATCAGGCCAGCGAATCGAGCAGCCGCGACGATCGCTACGATGCCCGGGTGGGCGTGGTGAAGTCGGCCCTGGCGCTGGGCGGCACCCTGATGGATCGACAGCCGCACCCACAGGCCTACCGTGAGCTGCGTGATGGCGATCAGGATATCGACCGGGCCCGGCAACTGATGCACTCGGTCGCCGATGAGGAGCGTCGTCGCCGCAGCCTGGAAGCCCGACTGGGCTCGCTGGCCGTGAACACGGCCTCGGGGCTGCTGATCGGCGTGGGTGATGGGCGCGGTCGCGACGGCGCGATCAACTTCGCGACCGGCATGTTGATCAGCGAACTGCAGCTGCAGAGCCAGCCGCGCCAGGCAACCGCGGCGATCAACCGCTTCCAGCCTGCCCGGGTGTCGGTGGGAGACATGCACCTGAACGGCGAATACGCCCTGCTGGTGACGCCGAACCAGGTCGGGGTAGCACTGCGCTACTGAATTCATGCCGAGCCAGGGCGAGACGGACCTTGCCCTCGGTTTGCCAATGCCCGGCCCCTTGCCTTGTAGACCCCTTGCCTTGTAGACCCCTTGCCTTGTAGACCCCTTGCACAATAGCCTCGCTCTCGTTATTGTTATGTTATAACATTTCTTGGAAATCCTGATGATCGATTCGCTCCTCTGGTGGGTCATCTCGCCGCTGGACTACACCTTCATGCGCCGGGCCCTGGTGGCCTGCATGGCGCTGTCACTGACCGCCCCCATCCTCGGCGTGCTGCTGATGCTGCGCGGCATGAGCCTGATGGGCGAGGCGCTCTCCCACGCGATTCTGCCCGGCGTCGCAGTAGCCTTCATGCTGGCCGGCTTTTCGCTGCCGCTGATGATGCTGGGTGGCGTGGCAGCGGGGCTTGTCACCGTGGCCACGGCCAGCAGCGTGACCCTGTTCAGCGGCCTGAAGGAGGACGCCGCCATGGCCAGCCTGTTTCTCGTGGCCATGGCCGCCGGGGTCATGATCATCTCGCTCTCGGGCAGCGCCCTGGACCTGGGGCATGTGCTGTTCGGTTCGATACTCGCTGTCGACGGCCGCACCCTGCTGCTGGTCTGCCTGGTCAGCAGCCTGGTCCTCGTTGGTCTCGCCATCAGCTTCCGGGCGCTGGTAATGGAGTGCCTGGACCCGCAGTTCCTGACGCTTCAGGGCAGGCATGCCGGCTGGACCCATGGGCTGTTCATGTGCCTGGTGGTGCTCAGCCTGGTGGTGGGCTTCCAGTCCCTGGGTACGCTGATGGCCGCCGGCCTGATGCTGCTGCCGGCGGCCACGGCGCGCTACTGGAGCCAGCGCCTGGAGGGAATGATCGCCATCGCCATCGGCTGGGCATTGGCCTGCAGCATCACGGGGCTGCTGGTCTCCTATCACGCCGGGCTGCCCAGCGGGCCCACCATCGTTCTGCTGACGGGCGCGGGCTATGCGCTCTCCGTGCTGTTCGGTCCCTGCAACGGCGTGCTGGTTCGCCGGCGCACGCCCCAACGGGTTTTGCGTCACGAAAAAGGGTGAGCCCCTCCCCGCCGGCCGTCTTATTTGTTATGTTATATCCTAGATTATCGCGCCGAGAGACCAACCCCATGGCACATAGTTCACGTTCACACCGACACCGCCAGGAAGGGCCTTGCCATTTCTCTCTGATGTCGCTTTCCGCCACGCGCCGACTGCTGCTGGCCGCCGCACCGCTGGCCGCACTCTGGCTAGCCGTCTCCTGGGCGGCAGGGTGGTGGGGCTGATGGAGCAGGAAGCCACTTCCCGACTGCAGTTGCACGACCTACAGCTGGCCCAGGCCAATCGCACCGTGCTCGAGCATGTGGACGGCCGCTTTCGCGACGGTGCCATCACTGCGCTGGTGGGTGCCAACGGCACCGGCAAGAGCACGCTGATCCAGGGGATCATGGGCATGCTCAAGCCGGTGGCCGGCCGCGTGGCGTGCTCGGTGCCCAAGGAGCGCCGCGCCTGGCTGCCACAGCAGCTGGCCCTTGACCTCACCTTCCCCATGAGCGTGGAAGAGCTGGTCATGACCGGCAGCTGGCCAAGCCACGGGGCGCTCGTCGGGTACTGCGCCCGCCACTATCGCCGCGGCCGCGAGGTCATGGCACGCCTGGGCATTTCGCACCTGGCGCACCGCCCACTGGGCGAGCTCTCCGGCGGCCAGCGCCAGCGCGCCCTGATCGGCCGAACCCTGATGCAGGAAGCGGAGCTGCTGCTGCTCGACGAACCCTTCGCCAATGTCGATAGCGAAACCGTGGATGTACTGATGACGGTGCTGCGTGACATGGCCGCCAGTGGCGCCACCCTGATTGTGGTGCTGCACGACATGGAGCAGCTCTCGCGGCTGGCCGACGAGGTCGTGGTACTGGCCAACGGCCACGCCCACTGGACCTCGCCTCAGGCGATTGTCGAGGGCCATGCACCCGTTGCCGGCACTGCCCGGCTGACGCTGGGCATCCCGGGAGTCAGTACATGCTAGCGCTGCTCTACGAGTGGCTGATCGCCCCCTTCGACTACGGCTTCATGCGGCGCGCTGCCGTGGGCAGCCTGGCCCTGTCGCTGGCGGCGCCCCCCATAGGGGTCTTCCTCATGTTGCGGGGCATGAGCCTGATCGGCGATGCCATGGCCCATGCCATTCTTCCCGGCGTGGCGCTGGGCTTCCTGCTCGCCGGCTTCTCGCTGCCGATCATGAGCCTTGGCGGCGTGCTCTCGGGGCTGCTGGTGGCCATGCTGGCGGGTAGCGTGTCGCAGATGACCGGCCATCGGGAAGACTCCGCCATGGCCAGCTTCTTCCTGATCTCGCTGGCAGCCGGGGTGATGCTCGTGTCACTGGGCGGCAGCAGCGTCGACCTGACCCATGTGCTGTTCGGCTCGATCCTTGCCGTTAACACCACCGCCCTGATCCTGATCGCGGCAATCAGCAGCGTGATCGTGATTACCCTGGCGCTCATCTTTCGCGCCCTGGTGGTGGAGTGCCTCGACCCGCTGTTCCTGCGCGGCCAGGGCATGCATGGCGGCCTGGTTCACGGGATCTTCCTCGGCCTGGTGGTACTCAACCTGACCGCCGGCTTCCAGACCCTGGGTACCTTGATGGCCGTGGGCCTGATGATGCTCCCGGCCACGACGGCGCGCTTCTGGAGCAAGCGCCTGGAGGGGCTGATCGGCACCGCCATACTGCTCGCCATGATCGCCAGTATCGGCGGACTGCTGCTGTCGTATCACCTGAGCATTCCTTCAGGCCCCGCCATCATCCTGCTGGCCGGTGTGGGCTACATGCTCTCCGCCCTGCTCGGCCGCCACCACAGCCTGACTGCGCGACTGCGCCGACGCGCGGCGCCGCTTGGCGCTCCCGAACCTCACTGATTGCTGCATAAACCCCGACAACAAGCCAAGGAGTTCTCGCATGCGTAATATCAAGCCCTCCGCCCTCATGATCGGCGCCACGGCCATGCTCGCCTTGCCTGCCGCCTTCGCCGCCGAACGCGTACAGGTCGTCACCAGCTTCAGCATCCTGGCCGATATGGTTGAAAACGTGGGTGGCGAACACGTCGAGGTGACCTCGCTGGTCGGCCCGGACAGCGATGCCCACGTCTTCTCGCCCAGCCCCCGTGACGCCCGTAACCTGGCCGATGCGGACCTGGTGGTTTTCAACGGCCTGCTCTTCGAAGGCTGGATGGAGCGCCTGATCGATTCCAGCGATTACGCCGGCCCGCTGGTGACGGCTACCGACGGTATCGACAAGCTCGACTACCATGGCCACGACCATGACAAGGCACATGGCCATGACGATCATGATGAGCATGGACACGATCACGGCCATGACGACCATGGACACGATCATGACGATCACGGCCACGACGACCATGGACACGATCATGACGATCACGGCCACGACGACCATGGGCACGATCATGACGATCACGGCCACGACGACCATGGACACGATCATGACGACCACGGCCACGATGACCATGGACACGATCATGACGACCACGGCCACGGCGATCATGACAACCATGACGACCACGGCCACGATGACCACGACCATGCGCATGGCGAACACGATCCCCATGCCTGGCAGGACCTCGCCATGGGCCAGGTCTATGTCGGCAATATCCTCGAAGGCCTGATCGAGGCCGACCCTGACAACGAAGCCGCCTACCGCGAGAATGCCGAGCGGTATATCAACGAGATTCAGGCCACCGATGACGAGATTCGGCAGCTGATCGGCGAGATTCCCGCCTCTACCAGCGTGATCACCGGCCACGACTCATTCGGCTACTTCTCCAATGCCTACGGCCTGCGCTTCCTCTCCCCGGTGGGGCTCTCCACCGAAGCCGAACCCAGCGCCGCCGACATGGCGCGGTTGATCGACGTGATTCGCGAGCAGAACGTCAAGGCACTGTTCCACGAGAACATGACCAGCCCGGCGATCATCAACCAGCTGTCGGAGGAGACCGGCCTGCCCATCGCCGGCACCCTCTACGCCGACGCCCTGGCCGCCGAAGGCGACGCGAGCACCTACCTCGGCATGATGCGTCACAATGCCCAGGTGCTGCATGACGCCCTTGCCGAAGAGGGCCATGATGATCATGGGCACGGCGACAGCCATGACGACCATGACCATGAACATGAACATGAACATGAACATGACGACGACCATGGGCATAGCCACTGACCGGCGATACCAAGCGCGCCGCTAGCGGCAGCGTAAACCACAGCGGGGGCGCCAACGGCGCCCCTGTTGCTTTCAAGGCTTGCCAGGCCATCCCTTCCTTTCAAACAGCAATTTCGCTCTTGCTACATGCCACGCGCTTTCAGAAAACTGGCATGTTTTGTAACGCTGCCTTTGCCATGGCATCGTACCCCTTCCCAAAAAATTCACTCAACATATTGATTCTCAATATCTTACTGAGCAGAAAGCCGCACGCAGCATGATGATCACCATTAAGACCAAAGTCTTAGCACTTCATGTTGCCGAAAAAAATGGCACGAAATGCAAAAAGAGTGGCGTGATGCGTAAAACCGCAGCGTGGGTTTCCTCCTACCATGAAACAGCGCCGGATCGGCCGGAATGGAGCCATCCACATCCAGCCAACACCTTACGCACAAAAGTTCACACGAAAATACACAGGTTATCCACAACTTGAATCCAGCACCGTCGATAACCGACGGCTCGTACAACAACAACTCACAAGGCAACAGAATGCACGCTACCCACCGCTTCGCCATGGGCGCACTCGCCGCCTCCGTCATGCTCGCCGGCCACGCCGGTGCTGCCGAGATCACCGACAACGAGATTCGCATCGGCTACCTGGCCGACATGTCGGGCCCGTACCGCGACCCCATCGGCCCCCAGGGGCTGGATGCCATCGAAATGGCCATCGAGGACGTCGGCGGCAGCGTAGCCGGTGCCGATGTCGTGGTATTCAGCGCCGACGACCGCAACAGCCCCGACGTGGGCTCGAGCATCGTGCGCGAATGGATCGACGAGCGAAACATCGACATGGTCACCGGGCTGGTCGCCTCATCGGTCACACTTGCCGCGGTCAAGCTGCTGGAGGAACAGAACCGCCTCGGGCTGGTCAACGGTGCCGTCTCCTCCGGGGTCACCAACGAGAGCTGTTCGCCCAACCATATCCACTGGGTCTACGACACCTGGGCCATGTCCAACGGTACCGCCAAGGCGATCACCCAGGAGGGCAACGCCAGCTGGTACCTGCTCAGCGCCGATTACTCCTTCGGCCACGCCCTGGAGGGTGACGTGGAGCGCGTCGTCACTGAGAACGGCGGCACCATCGTGGGCAAGGCGCGACACCCCTTCCCCACCAGCGATTTCTCGTCGTTCCTGCTGCAGGCCCAGGCATCGGGCGCCGACGTGATCGCGCTCAACAACGCCGGCGCCGACACCGTCAACGCCATCGCCACCGCCGGTGAATTCGGCATCACCCAGGCGGGGCAGATACTCGCCGGCATGGTGCTGTTCAGTACCGACGTGCGCAGCATCGGGCTCGAGGCCGCCCAGGGGCTTCAGTTCACCAAGGCGTGGTATTACGACCTGAATGACGAGACCCGCGCCTGGGCCGAGCGTTTCCGCGAACGCACCGGCAGCATGCCGACCATGGTTCATGCCGGGCTCTACTCCAGCACGCTGCACTATCTCCAGGCCATCGACGCCATCGGCACCGACGAGGCCCAGGCGGTGCGCCAGCAGATGGCCGAAACCCCGATCAACGATATCTTCGCCACCGATGGCTATATCCGCGAGGACGGCCGCATGGTCCACGACATGTACCTGGTGGAGGTGAAGTCGCCGGAAGAGTCGCAGGACGAGGACGACCTGTTCCGGATCGTGCGTACCATCCCGGCCGAGGAAGCCTTCCGCCCGCTGTCAGCGAGCCAGTGCCACCTGGTTAACAACGATGCCTGAGCGCCGTGACCGGAGACGTGACATGAGCGTTTCTCGCCCTGGTTCACCATCGCGTGCCAGCGCCTCCCTGCTGTGGGTGCTCTGCGCCGATGAATCTCCCATGCCCCCGGCTGAAGCCGGGGGAAGCGCCGAGGCATCGTCACGACGGCCGAGTCGGCCAGCCCCAGCCGACGTTTCGATACGACCCACGATGCCTGATAGCTCCAGGAACCGATCAACATGACAACGACAACATCATCACGCATCCAGCAGAACACCATCGGTGCCGCCCTGAGCCGCAGCGCCCGCAAGCACCCCACCAGGCTGGCGCTGGCCTTCGATGAGCGCCGCTGGCACTACGCCGAACTCGACCGGGCGGTGAACCGGGTCGCCAACCGGCTCCTCGCGGCGGGCCTTTCTCCCGGCGATCGCCTGGCGGTGTACGGCAAGAATTCCGACGCCTACGTGATCGCCTGGCTGGCGGCCACCCGCGCCGGCCTGGTGCACGTGCCGATCAACTTCGCCCTGAGCGCCGACGAGCTGCGCTATATCCTCGAGCAGTCCGGCGCGGCCGGGCTGCTCAGCGACCTGAGCCTGGCCGACACCGTGACAAGCGCGAGCGAAGGGCTCGGACTCACGCTTTCGGGCACCCTGCATGCCGATGAGGCACAAGGCTTCGACGTGCTGCAGCTGGCCCTCGACAGAGACAGTGCCGAGAGCGACGACAGCGAGCCGAACGTGGCCGTGGAAGGGGCCAGCCTGGCCCAGTTGCTCTATACCTCGGGCACCACCGCGGCACCCAAGGCGGCGATGATGACCCACCAGGCGCTGCTCGCCGAGTACATGGCCTGCATGGTGGAGCTCGACATCAAGGGCGACGAGCCGATGCTGGCGGCGCTGCCGCTCTATCACTCGGCGCAGATGCATGTGTTCCTGATGCCGGCCCTGCTGCTCGGCGCCCCGGTGCACCTGCGCGAAGCGCCGCTGCCCGACGACTGCCTGACGCAGATCGCCAGTGAAGGCATCGTCTCCTTCTTCGCCCCGCCCACGGTGTGGATCAGCCTGCTGCGCCACCCCGACTTCGACAGCCACGACCTGAGCCGACTGAAGAAGGCGTATTACGGAGCCTCGATCATGCCGGTATCGGTGGTGGAAGAACTGCAGCAGCGCATTCCCGGTGTGGGGCTCTACAACTGCTACGGCCAGAGCGAGATCGCCCCGCTGGCCACCGTGCTGCGCCCCGAGGAGCATGCGGCACGGCCGGCCTCGGCGGGTCGCCCCATCCTCACGGTGGAGACGCGCATCGTCGACCTGGAGATGAACGACGTGGCACCCGGCGAGCACGGCGAGATCGTGCACCGCTCGCCCCAGCTGCTCACCGGTTACTGGGACAAGCCGGAGATGACCGAGGAGGCCTTCGCCGGCGGCTGGTTCCACTCCGGCGACGTGGGCTACTTCGACGAGGGGGGCTATCTCTACATCGTCGACCGCATCAAGGACGTCATCAATACCGGCGGGATCGTGGTGGCCAGCCGCGAGGTCGAGGAAGCCCTCTTCAAGCATGACGCCGTCTCCGAAGTGGCCGTGGTGGGCCTGCCCGATGCCAAGTGGATCGAGGCGATCACCGCCGTGGTGGTGCTCAAGGAGGGCCGCGAGACAAGCGAGGAGGCGCTGATCGCCCACGCCAGGGGCCTGATGGCGCCCTACAAGGTGCCCAAACGAATCCTCTTCGCCGACGCCCTGCCCAAGAGCACCGCGGGCAAGATCCTCAAGCGCCAACTGAGAAAGGAGCTTCACGCCTGACCATGAGCACACCCGATGACGACATGACCGCCCTGTTCCACGACATGATCCGGCGCTGCCTGGAGCAGGAGGTCGCCCCCTGCTACGAGGCGTGGGAAGAGCTGGGCGAGATGCCGCGCTCGCTGTGGCACAAGCTCGGCGAGGCCGGGCTGCTGGGCATCGACCTGCCGGAGGAAGTCGGCGGCAGCGGCGCCGACTTCGCCATCACGCAGTTCGCCCTGGAGGAGATCTCGCGGCAGGGGTTCGGCGGGCTGGCTAGCGCCTACAACATCCACGCCAATATCGTCATGCCCTACCTGCTGCATGTGGGTACCCCGGCGCAGCAGGAGAGGTGGCTGCCGGCCATGGCCCGGGGCGAGGCCATCGGCGCCATCGCCATGACCGAGCCCAATGCGGGCAGCGACCTGGCGGCGATGAAGACCCGGGCCCAACGCACCGACGAGGGCTGGCAGCTCGACGGCGCCAAGATCTTCATCACCAACGGCCAGGTGGCGGATATGGTGATCGTCTGCGCCAAGACCGACACCGCCGCCGGGGCCAAGGGGGTGTCGCTGTTCCTGGTCGACACCTCGCTGCCGGGGTTTTCCCGTGGCAAGTCGATCAAGAAGATCGGCCAGCACGCCAGCGATACCGCCGAGCTCTTCTTCGACGGGCTGCAACTTCCCGCCGACGCCCTGCTCGGCGACGAGGGCGCCGGCTTCCGCTACCTGATGCAGGAACTGCCCCGCGAACGCCTGGGGGTTGGCGCCCAGGCGCTCGGCGCCATGGAGGGCGCCCTGGCGCTGACCCTGGACTACGTCAAGGAGCGCCGCGCCTTCGGCCAGGCCGTGGGGGACTTCCAGAACACCCGCTTCACCCTGGCCGAGGTGCGCGCCAAGATCGACATGGGCCGCGCCTACTTCGAACACTGCGTGGCCAAGTATCGCCGCGGCGAGATGAGCAGCACCGATGCCGCCATCCTCAAGCTCGAGCTCAGCGAGATGCAGTGCCGCAATATCGATGCCTGCCTGCAGCTCTTCGGCGGCTACGGTTATACCCGGGAGTATCCGATCTCGCGCTTCTATGTGGATGCGCGGATCCAGACCATCTACGCCGGCACCTCCGAAATCATGAAGGAGGTGATCGCGCGCTCGCTGCTCGGCAGGGGTGCCACGCCGGGCTGACGCCAGGCTCGGAATCCGTCATTCAGGAGACAGACCATGCTATTCGACTCAGTCGTCATTCTCGACGGGGGCCGCACCGCCATCGGCAGCTTCGGTGGCAGCCTGGCCGGCCTCGCCCCCCATGAGATGGGCAGCATCACCGCCCGCGAAGCCATCCGCCGTGCCGGCATCGAGGCCGGTGCCATCGACCACTCGGTCTATGGCCATATCATCACCACCGGCCCCCAGGATGCCTATCTGGCCCGTCATATCGCCCTGGAGGCCGGGGTGCCCGAGGGTGCCGCGGCATTCAACGTCAATCGCCTGTGCGGCTCCGGCGTGCAGGCGCTGCTCTCCGCCGCCCAGCAGATCGCCCTGGGCGACAGCCATTTCGCCCTGGCCGGGGGTGCCGAATCGATGAGCCGCGGCGCCTACCTGCTGCCGCCACAGGCCCGCAACGGCCTGCGTATGGGCCACGCCAGCGTCACCGACCTGACCCTGGGCATCCTCAGCGACCCCTTCGGCAGCGGCCACATGGGCGTCACCGCCGAGAACATCGCCAGCCGCTTCGGCCTGACCCGCGAGGAGGTCGACCGATTCGCCCTGGAGAGCCACCACAAGGCCGCCCACGCCATTGCCGAGGGTCGCTTCGACGGCCAGATCGTGCCGGTCACGGTGCGCGAGGGTAAGGCCGAGCGCCAGTTCGACCGCGACGAGCACGTGCGCGACGGCGTGACCCTGGCCGACCTGGGCAAGCTCAAGCCCGCCTTCCAGAAGGAGGGGCTGGTCACCGCCGGCAACGCCTCGGGCCTCAACGACGGCGCCGCCAGCCTGGTGCTGGCACAGTCCGACGAGGCCAGCCGACGTGGCCTGACGCCCCGGGCGCGGATCGTCGCCGGCACGGTCGCGGGGGTCGAGCCCTCGCTGATGGGCCTCGGGCCGATCCCCGCGGTGAAGCGCTGCCTGGCCCAGGCCGGGCTCACCATCGGCGACATCGACGTGATCGAATCCAACGAAGCCTTCGCCGCCCAGGCCTTGGCGGTGGCCCGGGAGCTCGACTTCCCCCTCGAACGCCTCAATCCCAACGGCGGCGCCGTGGGCCTCGGCCATCCGGTCGGCGCCACCGGGGCGATCCTGGTGCTCAAGGCGCTGGCCGAGCTGGAGCGCACCGGCGGCCGCTACGGGCTGATTACCCTGTGCATCGGCGGCGGCCAGGGCATTGCGCTACTCATCGAGCGCCAACGCTGAGCGACAGGCGAAGCCTGGACGGAAACAACGACAAGGAGCCGCACATGAACAGCGTCACACCCAAGATCCTGCCCGCCACGCCTTCGGCCACCAACCCGCCGCTGCTGATCGGCGACCTGCTCGACTCCGGCGTGCGCATGGCCGGGGACAACCAGATCGTCTACCGCGACCTCTCCCGCCACGACTATCGCCGCTTCCGCGAGCGGGTCCATCAGCTCGCCCACCTGCTGTCGGCCCAGGGCGTCAAGGCCGGCGACGTGGTGGCGGTGCTCGACTGGGACAGCCATCGCTACCTGGAGGCGTTCTTCGCCATCCCCATGATCGGCGCGGTGCTGCATACCGTGAACGTGCGCCTGGCGCCGGAGCAGATCCACTACACCATGGAGCACGCCGAGGACGACTTCGTGCTGGTGCATGAGGACTTCGTGGCACTGCTCGAGCCGCTGGCCGACAAACTGCCGCGCATTCGTGGCTACCTGCTGTGCCAGGATGCCCCCTCGTCGGTGGAGAGCTCGCTGAACCTGGCCGGAGAGTACGAGGCGCTGCTGGCCGAGCAGCCAGGCCACTACGACTTCCCCACCTTCGACGAAAACGCCATCGCCACGCTGTTCTACACCACCGGCACCACCGGCAACCCCAAGGGCGTGTTCTTCACCCATCGCCAGCTGGTTCTGCATACCCTGGCCGAGGCCAGCACCTTCCAGACCCCGGGCTTCGAGCTGCTCAACTGCGACAAGGTGTACATGCCGATCACCCCCATGTTCCACGTCCACGCCTGGGGTGTGCCCTATACCGCCACGCTGATGGGCGCCACCCAGGTCTACCCCGGGCGCTACGAGCCGGAGATGCTGGTCAAGCTGCTGGTCGGCGAGAAGGTCGACTTCTCACACTGCGTGCCCACCCTGCTCAACATGGTGGTCAGTGCCGATGCCATCGCTTCGGGCAAGGTCGACCTCAGTGGCTGGAAGGTGCTGGTGGGCGGCAGCCCCTTGACCCAGCCGCTGTGCCGCAAGGCGTGGGAGCTGGGCATCGATACCCGCAGCGCCTACGGCATGTCCGAGACCTGCCCGCTGCTTACCGCCGACATCCTGCCCCGGGACATCGACCAGGCCGACTTCGAGACCCAGCTGCCCTGGCGCTGCAAGGCGGGTGTCGCGGTGCCGCTGGTGAGTCTCGAAGTGGTCGACGAGGACGGCAACCCGCTGCCCCAGGACGGCGAGAGCATCGGCGAGGTGCGGGTGCGGGCGCCCTGGCTGACCCAGAGCTACTACAAGGAGGAGACCCGCAGCGAGGAGCTGTGGCGCGATGGCTGGCTGCACACCGGCGACGTGGCGGCCCTGGACGAGCGCGGCTTCCTGCAGATCCGCGACCGCATCAAGGACGTGATCAAGACCGGAGGTGAGTGGGTGTCGTCGCTGGACCTGGAGAACCTGATCGGACAGTACCCCGGGATCTCCGAGGTCGCGGTGATCGGTGTCGCCGACGACCAGTGGGGGGAGCGCCCCGCGGCCCTGGTGGTGGCCAGCGACCTCAACCACCCCCCCGAGGCGGAGCAGGTGCAGGCGTTTCTCCAGCAGTTCGTCGACCAGGGCAAGATCAACCGCTGGGCGATTCCCTCGTTCATCCGCTTCGTCGACGAGATTCCCAAGACCAGCGTGGGCAAGCTCGACAAGAAGCGCATTCGCCAGGAGGTGTGAGCCAGGCAGGCAGTGGCAGGAAGGGGGCGCCCAGCGACCTGGACTGCTGCTGTTCAACTGTTGTTCAGCCGCAGAGCTGGTTACTGTATGCATGAAGGCAATAAAACAGGCCTGAGTCGCCGTGCCGGCAGATAGAACCGCCTTGTGCAACAGCCAGGCCCTTCCCCAGAGGGCATTCACGAGAGGCCATTCATGTCGAATGTTCATTATTACAATAACAAGTCCTGGGCAAGTCACTACCGGGCCGCCCGTTCCGAAACGGGTGAAGCATCTGCCAGCCATCACCTGCATGACAACCTGCCTGCGCTCATTCAGGCGGCGGGAAACACCTACAGCCAACAGCTCGCCTTCACCACCTGCATGCCCAATGGCATGAATGGTCGCCTGACCTACGGCGAAGTCGAAGAAATGTCGGATGCCTTCGCCGTTTATTTACGCGAATGCGTCAAGCTGGAGCCCGGCACCCGCGTGGCCGTACAGATGCCCAACTGCCTGACGCTACCCGTTGTAGCCTTCGGCATCCTCAAGGCCGGCTGTATTCTGGTCAACGTCAATCCGCTCTACACCAAGCGGGAAATGGAACACCAGTTCAACGACAGCGGTGCGCAGGCCCTGGTCATTGTCGATATGTTCATCGACAAGCTGGAATCTATCCTCGAGCGGACCGAGATCAAGCAGGTGGTGGTCACTTCTATAGCCCAGTGGTTCCCCCCTGCCGTGAAGGGCGTATTGCAGCTGGTGCTCAAATACTGGAACCGGGTGCTCCCCAGGCACTCATTGGACGTCGACACCATCGATCAGGCACTGAGCAGAGGACGAGAAGCGAAGGCCGCCCACAGCATCGATGTAAGCCAGTACTGGCAGCATCTGGACCGCTCGGATACCGCCTTGCTGCAATATACCGGGGGCACCACCGGGGTCAGCAAGGGCGCCGAGCTTACCCACGGCAACCTGATCAGCAACCTGGAGCAGGTGGACTCCGTCGCCGGTGATCACATCGAACCGGGCAAGGAGTGCATCCTCACGGCGTTGCCGATCTACCACATCTTTGCCTTCACCGTTAACCTGCTGGCGTTTTATCACAAAGGGGCGCACAACGTTCTGGTGCCCAGCCCGCGACCCATCCAGAACTGCCAGCGCGCTTTCGACAACTACCCCATCTCGTGGATCTCTGGCGTCAATACGCTTTATAACGCCCTGCTGAACGAGGAGTGGTTCACCGTCTATCCCCCTCCCTCCATGAAGGTGGCACTGGCCGGTGGCACCGCGCTGCACAAGGCTGTCGCCGAGCGCTGGCGTGCGGTGGTCGGCAGTCCAATTGCCGAGGGCTATGGGCTGACGGAAACCTCCCCGGTCATCTGTTTCAACCCCATCGGCCAGGAGCGCCCAGACTGCATCGGTATACCGGCACCGCAAACCGATGTGCGCCTTGTCGATGAGCAGGGCGAGCCGGTGCCGGTCGGTGAGCCGGGCGAAATCATCGTGCGTGGTCCTCAGGTCATGAAAGGGTACTGGAATCGTCCCGAGGAAACCGCCAGTGCCATCAAGGATGGCTGGTTCTACACGGGCGATATCGGTGTCATGGCTGAAGACGGCTATTTCAAGATTGTCGATCGCAAGAAAGACATGATTCTTGTCAGCGGCTTCAACGTCTACCCCAATGAAGTCGAGGATTGTATCGCCCGTATTCCACAGGTGCAGGAGTCAGCGGTCATTGGTGTCGCCAATGAGCAGACCGGCGAAGCCGTCCATGCCTATGTGGTTCTGCGCGAGGAGGGCATCACCGAGAAGGACGTAATCGCGCACTGCAAGCAGGAGCTGGCTGCCTACAAGGTGCCCAGGAAAGTCGTGTTCTGGGGCGAGCTGCCCAAGACACCGGTCGGCAAGGTCTTGCGTAAAGAAGTGCGAGCCACAGTCACGAGTGACTGATCGGTTGATTTGTCAGAGAGTTGATAACAACAAAGCTGGAGCATAAAGAATGCTGAGCCCATTGGAAGAGAGCTTACTGTCCATCATGATGGTGATCATCATGTTTGGCATGGGGTCATCGCTGACCTTCAAGGATTTCAGGCTGGCCATGCGCCACCCTCAAGCCGTTGGGGTCGGTTTTGCTTCCCAGTACATGCTGATGCCGTTGATCGCCTTCCTGCTCTCTCGCGTGCTGAATCTGACGCCTGAGCAAACAGTGGGCCTGGTGCTGATCGGCTGCATGCCCGGCGGTACGACATCGAATATATTCGCCTACTTTTCGAAAAGCCTGCTCAGTCTGAGCATCATGATGACCATCTGCTCCACCCTGGCCGGTTTTGTCATGGTGCCTTTGCTGATGGAGTTCTACACCCAGGGCATTGATGATGCCTTCCGTATCCCGCCGGATCAGATCGCCCGGCTACTCTTTGTGCTGCTGATTCCCACGCTTATCGGCATGTGGCTGCGTCGCAAGAACTCGAATATCGGCGCCGTGATAGAGCTGATGGGCGGAATTCTCGGCGCCATCGTCATCCTCTTCCTGGTGGTTACCTGGGTGCCAAGAAACTGGCGTCTGCTAGTGGAAACCGGCTGGGAAGTCTACGCCGCTGTCATCCTGATCGGCCTCATCGGTTTCGCTTTCGGCTACCTTTTCTCCCGCGTGCTGCGGCTGAACCCCCAGAAAGCCAGAACGGTGTCGCTGGAAACAGGTATTCAGAATGGTCCGCTGGCAGCGCTGATTGTCATCATGACTTTTGCCGATGAAACCCAGCAGCTCATCCTGCTGATACCTGTCATGTATTCGCTGTTCATCGTCATCAATTCCACCTTTGCCACCGTCTTCTATCGCCGCTGGACCCGGCGTGAGGAGCTGGCACGGGATCAGGCCAAGGTCGAGCCGACCTGAAGCAGCGCATTCGCCAGGCGACCGGACTCATGAGAGGCGTATCAGGCCTGCTGAGGCAAGGACGCGATCGCCCGTCGATAGGCGGCGGGCGAGTTGCCGGTCCATGCCTTGAAGGCACGGCTGAAGCAGGCCAGGTCCTCAAAGCCCAGGTCATCGGATATACCCAGCAGCGGCCGCTCGGTGCGGGTCAGCGCCTGGATGGCGAAGTCGCGCCGGAACTCGTCCTTGACCGCCTGGAAATGGGTACCCTCGGCGGCAAGTCGCCGGGAAAGGGTCCTGACCGACATGTGGAGCGCGGCAGCCACGTCCTGCACTGAGCCCGAGGAAGCCAGGTGTTGCGAGAGATGCTCCCGCACCCGATGCGAGACCAGCCGATCGGCAAGGGAGACGTAGAACCAGTCGGCGGGTGCCCGACGCAGAAAGGCGCCCAGGTGCTTCTTGGTCTGGCGTATCGGCTGTTCCAGCAGGGACCGATCGAAGTACATGGCAGTCTCGGGACGGTCGAACAGGACCTTGCCCGGGTAGAAATAGAGATAGTCAGCGCTGTGAGCCGGCTGGGCATAGGCGCACTCCATCATGATCGGCGGGATCTTGCGCGCGATCATCCACGAGGCGATGCCGTGGAACAGCTTGAGCATCAGCTCATGGACGAGAATACGGCTGCCCGCCGGCGGCCGATGCTCCACCAGCGCGACCCGGACCAGGTCGTCCTCGACGCTGTATTCGTAGCCGAAGTCGTCCAGCACGATCCGAAAAAACAGCGTATAGCGATGCAGGGCCACCTTCAGCGTCGGCGCTTCCAGTACGCTCAAACAAAGCAGCTTGAGGGTGCCGCTGCGCAACGGCCGGGCGAAGAAACCCGGTGTCTCGTCGTCAAAGTCGTTCACCAGCAGCCGGTAGAGCGTGGCGAACTGCTCAACCGTGACACGCCCGTGGGGTGCCGCGAGCAGAAACGGCGAGATCCCCGCACGCTCGAGATAGCTCCCACGGGCACGTTCCACGACGGGCACGCCGTGAAACAGCTCGTTGACGAAATGCATGGATACCGTGACGGTCACGCCGGGCCTCGCTCGACGACTGCTCGTGAAAAAATGCTAGACTCATCATGCCATTGATGGGGTGAGTAGCAATGCGCGTAACACACGATCAGATCCATATCATCCTTTCGACAGTCCGCAGCATCGCTGGAGCGGACGTCGAGGTGCGGCTGTTCGGTTCCCGCCTGGACGACACCCGAAAGGGCGGTGATCTCGATCTTCTGCTCATTTCGCCCAACCCCCTGCCACGCCTCGCTCTGGCCGAGATCAAAGGTAAGCTTGAAGCGAAACTCTACCTGCCAGTGGATCTTCTGTCTTATTCCCGGGATAGGGTTCCATCTCCTTTCCAGGCCATTGCTCTCTCCCAAGGCCACCCATTGGACGATGCGGCATGACGCACGATCTGCTTGAAGAACAGCGCCGACACCTGGCCAGGCTGCTCGAAGCCATTCAGCGCTGTGCATGGTTCCTTCACCAGTCAGATGGCAAGCTCGAATGGCCCATCAATGCTGACGAACTGGAATCACGCAAGAAGGATGTCGACCTTTACGAAACCCTGGCCGCCATCAACGAGCGATTCGCCAAGCTTCAAGATTCCTTGGCTTCCGCCATGCGACACAGTGCCCTGCTGATGGGGGAACCTACCGACAGCTTCCTGAAGGTTCTCGCCTTCTTCGAGAAACAGGGCGTGATCGACTCCATGGACGACTGGCAGCGCTGCCGCATGGTTCGCAACATGGCAGCACATGACTATGCCACGGATTACCGAGACGTCGCCGAGCATTTCAATCTGCTCCACGACCTCAGCGACATGTTATTTCAGACCGCACGCAAGCTGCTCGAACTTTGCCGTACTCTGATCAAGATTCAGCCCGCGTCCGCTGACTTCACGGATGAATTCGAGCGTATCTTCGCCTAGCAGCCAGCCTGTGGGACGATAAGCGTTTTCCCGGGAAAGGCTCAGCCATGCTCGAATTCCGCCAGGTCCACAAGTCCTACGCGACACCCCAGGGTCCGCTTCAGGTGCTGGACGGCATCGACCTGCGGCTCGACGCCGGAGAGAGCCTGGCGCTGATGGGCGAATCCGGCAGCGGCAAGTCGACCCTGCTGCACCTGGCGGCGGGCCTCGACCTCCCCGAGACCGGCGACGTGACGGTCGCCGGCCAGGCTGTCTCTTCACTGGACGAGCCCGCCCGGGCCCGGCTGCGCCGTGACACGCTGGGCCTGGTGTTCCAGCAGTTTCACCTGGTGCCCAGCCTGAACGTTGGCGACAACCTGCGCCTGCAGGCCAGGCTCGCGCGGCGAGACGATGCCGAGTGGGCGGCCCACCTGATCGAACGGCTCGGCCTTGCCGGCATGGAGAAGCGCTATCCGGAACAGCTCTCCGGTGGCCAGCAGCAACGCCTTGCCATCGGTCGCGCCCTCGCTCCTCGCCCCGCCCTGCTGCTGGCCGATGAGCCCACCGGCAACCTGGACGAGACCAGTGCCGGCGAGGTACTCGACCTGCTGCTCTCGCTGGTGAGCGAAGCCGGTAGCGCCCTGCTGATGGTGACCCACAGCCCCCAGGTGGCCGCACCGCTGGACCGCTGCCTGCGGCTGACCCACGGCCGGCTCGTCCCGGTCGATGAACGGGAGGCGAGCCGCCGCTGATGTTCACTGCCCTGGCGACACTGCTTTCCCACTACAAGCGCCATCCGGGCCAGCTCGCCATGCTGCTGCTGGGCCTGTGGGTGGCCAGCGCCCTGTGGAGCGGCGTACAGGCGATCAACGCCTCGGCCCGGGACAGCTACGCCCGCGCCGAGGCGTTGTTCACCACCGGGCTCGACCGCCTGGAGCGTCGCGACGGCCAACCCTTGACCCGGGACGACTACCTGCGCCTGCGCCGCGCCGGGCTGCCGGTGTCGCCGCTGCTGGAGGGCACGCTGGAGGCCCCCGACGGCACCCGGCTGACAGTGATCGGCATCGAGCCATTCACCCTGCCCGGCGACAGTGCCTTCGCCACCGCCGGAAGCACCAGCGAACTGGCGGCGTTCCTCACCCCGCCGTGGCAGACCCGCGTGGCCCCGGACACCCTGCCCGCCCTGGGTGTGGCGGATCGCCAGGCGCCAGGCGACGAACCGCGCCTGGCCGACGGACGGCGGCTGCCACCGCTGGTGCTGGCGCCTTCGCTACCGCCCGATACCCTGGTGATGGATATCGCCGCGGCCGCGATGCTGCTCGACAGCGGCGAACGAATCTCACGGCTGGTCACCGCCTCCAATGCCCTGAACGAAGCGCCTCCTGGCCTGGTGCTGACCCGTGCGGCGACGCTGGCCTCGCCGGGCCAGCTCACGGAGAGCTTCCACCTCAACCTCACCGCCATGGCGCTGTTGGCGCTGGTGGTGGGCCTGTTCATCGTCCAGGCGGCCCTCGGCCTGGCACTGGAGCAGCGCCTGGCCATGCTGCGCACGCTGCGGGCGCTGGGTGTCTCGGGGCGCCGCCTGGTGGGGCTGCTGGCTCTGGAGCTGCTGCTGCTGGGCGTCCTTGGTGCCCTGGCCGGCATCGTCAGCGGTGTGTGGCTGGCACGAGCCCTGCTGCCGGACGTGGCCGCTACCCTGGGCAGCCTCTATGGCGCCGGCGTCACCGCCGAACTCAGCCTGCCCTGGCACTATTGGGTCGGCGGGATCCTTGTCACCCTGGGCGGGCTCTTCCTGGCCGGCGCCGGGGTGCTGTGGCGTGCCGCCCGGCTCAGCGTGCTGGGGCTCGGCCAGGCCCAGGCCTGGCGAGCCGGTTTCCGCCGCCAGCTAAGGTTCATGACCCTGGCCGGCGCTCTGGTGGCCTCGATCGGCCTGGCGCTGTGGACCTGGCTAGCCCGGCAGCCGCCGGGGGAAGGCCTCCTGGCCGGCTTCGGACTGATGGCGGCGCTGCTGCTGGCCAGCGCCCTGTGGCTGCCGCCGCTGCTGGCGGCCCTGCTCGCCGGCCTGGAACGGCTGGCGCGCCGCCGGCCCCTGGCCCAGTGGGCCTTGGCCGACCTGCAGCTCCAGCTGCCGCGGCTGTCGCTGGCCATGATGGCACTATTGATCGCGCTCTCCGCCAACCTGGGCGTGAGCAGCATGGTCGGCGGCTTCCGCCTCACCTTCCTCGACTGGCTGGACCAGCGCCTGGTCGCCGACCTCTACCTGCGCCCGCCGGCGGAGCAGTTCGAGGAGATCGAGACCTGGCTCGACGAACGCCCCGAGGTGGCCGAGCTACTTCCCACCCGCCGCACCGACTCGACCCTTTATGCGATCGAGCGCGACGGCAGCTCCCGGGAGCTGGCGTTGCCGACCAGCCTCTACGGCATCACCCCCGGCGACGCCTTGATGCCGAGCTGGCCGCTGCTGGATACCCTGGCGGGGCGTGACGTCGCCTGGCAGGCCTTCCGCGACGGCGAGGCCTTCATCAACGAGCAGTTGGCGATCGGCGAGGGGCTGGCCCCTGGCGACCGGCTGACCCTGGGCGCCCCTCGCGGCCGGGAGCAGGTCACCGTGGCAGCGGTCTATCCCGACTACGGCAACACCCGGGGGGAGGTGCTTTTTGCCACTGCTCAGCTGGCCAGCCGCTTCGGCGCACCGCCAGGCTCCATCGGCATCGTGCTGGCGGCCGGCGCCGACGAGGCGGCGCTGGGCCAGGCGCTGACCCGGCGCTTCGGCCTGGGCAGCGACAGCCTGGTGGACCAGCGTGAGGTGAAACGCATCGCCACCGGCATCTTCGAGCGTACCTTCACCATCACCCGGGCGCTGAGTGCGCTGACCCTGGGGGTGGCGGCCCTGGCGCTGCTGGCCAGCCTGCTGGCCCAGGCCCGGGAGCGACGGCGCCAGCTGGCGCCGCTCTGGGCACTGGGGATCCCGCGAGCCCAACTGGTCCGGATACAGCTGGGCCAGCTCGGCGCCGCCGCCCTGGTGACCGGCGCCCTGGCGATACCCCTGGGTATCGTCCTTGCCCTGGGCCTGGTGGCGGTGATCAATGTCGCCGCCTTCGGCTGGCGCCTGCCGCTGTTCCTGTTCCCGAACGAGATCGCGCTGACCCTGGCCACCGCCGTGGCCGTTGCCCTGCTGGCGACCGCCCTGCCCGCCATCACCCTATGGCGCACCCCACCCCGGGCGCTGCTGGCCGAGGAGGCGAACACATGAGTGCCACCAGGCTGGTCGCGATACTACTGATGCTGCTGTGGCTTACCGGCTGCGACACCGATCGGGATGACGCCGCCCCCGGCGAGCCCGCCGGCTTCGCCGGGCTGGGCGAGGAGGCCGGCGACTTCGCCCAGGCCCATGAGGGAATCACCCTGCGCTTCCCCGAGGATCACGCCGCCCACCCGGACTACCGCATCGAGTGGTGGTACCTCACCGCCAACCTGGAGGACGACAGCGGCGAACCGCTGGGCCTGCAGTGGACCCTGTTTCGTCAAGCGATCACGTCACCGGAGGAGCGCCCCGCCCACACGCCCTGGGCCGCCGATCAGCTATGGATGGCGCATATGGCGGTCTCCCGGGGCGAGACCCATCGGGTGGCGGAGCGCTTCGCCCGCAGCCACTCCGCCGACAACCTCGATGACCGGGATGGCCAGGCGGGCGCACGGGCCGAGCCTTTTCGGGCCTGGATCGACCACTGGCAGTTGGCCAGCCGTATAGAAACATCAGACGAAACGACAGGCGATGAGCCAGACACCGACACCTTCGCCGAACTGGAACTGATGGCACATCAGGACGACGAGCACGGCGGCTTCGGCTACGCCCTGACCCTTACCGCCGAGGGGCCGCTGGTGCTGCACGGCGAGGCCGGCTTCAGCCAGAAATCCGCCGACGGCCAGGGCTCGATGTACTACAGCCAGCCGTTCTGGCGCGTCGAAGGGGAGGTCACCCTCGACGGCGAAACCCGCGCGGTAAGCGGGCGCGGCTGGCTCGACCGGGAGTGGAGCAGCCAGTTGCTTGGACCCGAACAGCAGGGCTGGGACTGGTTCTCGCTGCATCTGGCGAGCGGCCACAAGCTGATGGCCTTCCAGCTGCGTGGCGGCGGCGCTGACGGCGGTGACTACCGCTCCGGCACCTGGATCGCCCCCGACGGCGAGCCCACCGCGCTGGCGCCGGACGAGATCGACATGACGCCGCTGGAAACCCGCCGCGTGGCGGGGCGCGACGTGCCGACCCACTGGCGCCTGGCAATCCCCCGCGCCGGGCTGGACCTGGTCGTCGAGGCCCCCCATGCCGAGCGCTGGATGGACACCTCCGTGCCCTACTGGGAAGGGGAGGTCATCGCTTTCGACGCAGAGAGCGGTGAGGCATTGGGCGAGGGATACCTGGAAATGACGGGCTATTGACAGGCGATTATTTCATAAGCCTGCTATCGATATTTTCGACTTGAGCCGCTATCCTGAAGACAACCTATCAGGAGCTTTCCATGCAACCCAGCCTCTTTATTTCCCACGGCTCCCCCATGCTGGCCCTGACCAAGACGCCGGCCCACGACTTTCTCCGCGAGCTCGGCCAAGCGCTGCGTCCCAAGGCGGTGGTGGTAGTCTCGGCCCACTGGGAGAGTGACCGGCTGCTGGTGAGCACCAGCGCCCACCCCGAAACCATCCACGACTTCGGCGGCTTTCCGCGGGCACTCTACGAGTGCCAGTATCCCGCCCCCGGCGAGCCGGAGCTGGCCAGGCGCCTGGCCAGGGAGCTCAACGCCGTGCCCACCGAACGTGGCCTCGATCACGGCGCCTGGGTGCCGCTCTCGCTGATGCTCCCGGAGGCAAACGTGCCGGTGGTCTCGCTGTCGCTGCCGGTGCAGTGGTCAAACGCCGAGCTGGTGGCACTCGGAGGGAAACTTGCCGCGCTGCGGGAGGAGAACATCCTGGTGATCGGCTCCGGCAGCCTGACCCACAATCTGATGGAGCTGCAGGCCCAAGGCTCCGAGATGCCCGCCTGGGTGGGCGAATTCGCTGACTGGGTGCATAAGCGTCTGGATGCCGACGACCGCACGGCGCTGCTTGACTGGGAACAGGCACGCTACGCCCGAGAGAACCACCCCACATCGGAGCACTTCCAGCCGCTGCTGGTAGCCATGGGCACCGGCGGCCAGGCAGAGCGCCTGCACCACAGCGTGGAGCACGGCGTGCTGGCCATGGACGTCTACGCCTTCGCCTGAGTAGACCCCGGCAACCCCCCGATGCCGCCCCGTGAGGTGGCAGCACCGGAGCCCGTCGACGGCAGGATCAGTCGCCCAGCGCAGCCAGCCGGTCGGCCTGGACCACCTCGATCCAGTAGCCGTCCGTGTCCTTGACGAAGACCACGTCCTTCATCTTGCCCTGATCGGCGCGCTTGATGAACTCGACGTCGTTGGCATCGAACCAGGCCTCGGCGGCGTCGAGGTTGGGCACCGAAAAGCAGATATGCCCGAAGCCCTGGGGTTCGGCATTGCCGTCGTGGTAGGCGAAATCGGCCTGATCCTCGGTGCCCCAGTTATGGGTCAGTTCCAGCAGGCCCTTCTGGCTGAAGGTCCAGACGGTACGCTCGCCTTTCTCCTCCGGCACCTGCTCCTCCTCTTCCAGCCTGGCCAGGAAGTAGAGCGAGAAGCCAAGCTCCTCGAAGTCGAGGCGGCGCAATACGCTCATGCCGAAGACACGCGTATAGAAAGCCAATGCCCGTTCAGGATCCTTGACCCGCAGCATGGTGTGATTGAGACGAAAACCGAGGGTGTCCCCCGTGGGCATCTTTACGCCGGGGTGCTGCTCGCCCTTGAAGTTCATGGCCACTCTCCCTTGTCGCTGCCTGATCACTGGGTTGTAAAGAAGATGATGATGCGCCGCCCGGGATATTTCCAGCCTCTCGCTGCATGGAACCACTGTGTTGCGCGCTCTGACCGGCATTCACCCGGCACTTTCACGGATTCTCGCCAAGCACGTACGGTTCGAGCTAAAGTAGGAAACAGGATTGGCGAAGAGTAGCTGGACGATGGCTCGAGTGGCGTGGTTCGAACCGGTGGCACTACCAGGCAGGTCCCGGCCGCTTCATGGCCAGGGGCGACTTGTCCTTCTTTTGATTGCGCTGATGCTGCTGGCTGGATGCGCCAGCCGCGACATGGCGACCCAGGACCCACGCGCTGGCGAAGGCTTGTCCATCGAGCGGGCACTTATCCTGGCCACGGCCGAAGGTGCCCTGGGGACCCCCTATCGCTTCGGTGGCAACTCTCCGGAAGGGCTCGACTGCTCCGGGCTAGTCGAACTCAGCTATCGTGCCGCCGGGATCCCGGTACCGCGTACCGCAGACGATCAATACCGCACGCTTCCCGAAGCCCGCCAGGCGCGCCCGGGGGACCTGCTGTTCTTCGGCGATCGCCGCAAGGCCACTCATGTGGGAATCTACCGGGGTAACGGGCAGATGATTCACGCCCCGGGGCGGGGACGCCAGGTTGTCAGCGTGCCGCTGGACGTCGACTATTGGCAGGACCGCTTTCTGGGTGCGGCAAGCCCCGCCCCCTGACTTCGCTTTATCCGAAAAGTGCCTGCGCTTGGCCATACTGCGTTAAAAATCGACTCAATATACTCATTTACCCCGTGTAAACTCGCACGCGAGCCCGGTCCGTCTTCTCGCCCATTTTTGCCTTGTCTGGCCTGCGCTCGCCGACTTTTCGGACAAAGCTCTCAATTTTTGAGGTTTCTCATGCGCCTAGACCTGACCCTCTATTTGGTAACCGACCCCCGGCTTTGCGCCCGGCACGGCTTGGTGGAAACCGTCGTGGCGGCGGTACGCGGTGGCGTGACACTGGTGCAACTGCGTGACAAGCAGGCCAGCGACGAGGAGCTGATTGACCAGGCGCGGCGCCTCAAGGCGGCACTCGCCGGTAGCGGCGTACCGCTGATCATCAATGACCGGCTGGATGTGGCGCTAGCCAGCGAAGCGGACGGGCTCCACCTGGGTCAGGATGATGGTGAAGTGGCCGCAGCGCGCCAAGCGCTGGGCGAACACGCCATCCTCGGCCTCTCGGTGCAGAACCTGGATCAGATGTCACGACTGGACCCGGAACCGCTGGACTACCTGGGTCTGGGGCCGATCTTCGCCACCGCGACGAAGCCGAACCATGCCCGGCCGCTGGGCTTCGATGGCCTGGCCACCCTTGTCGCCGCCAGCCCACTGCCGGCGGTAGCCATCGGCGGTCTGCAGGCCGAGCATGTGGGCCGGGTGCGCACAGCCGGCGCAAAGGGACCGGCGGTGGTGTCGGCTATCTGCGGCCAGCCGGACCCGGAAGCCGCTGCGCAAGCGTTCTTCAACGTTTGAAAACCGTGAATCAGGTGCTGTCAGGCTGAAAAGCTCCCCGCAACGATTCAGGAGCTTCCGCGTTCCTTTTCGCGCGTAAAGCGCTGCATGATATCCAGGGTTTCCTGGCTGACATGGTGCTCCATACCCTCGGCATCAATTCGCGCCGTGTGATCGCTGACGCCCAGGGCACGCAGAAACCTCAGCACGATGGCATGACGCTGATGCGACATGGCTGCCATGGCCTCACCCTTCTCGGTCAGAAACAGCGAGCGATAAGGCTTGCTTGAGACCAGTCCCAGGCTCTTCAACCGGGCCACCGTCTTTGACACCGTGGCCTGACTGACCCCCATTCGCGCCGCGATATCCGTCGAGCGCGCCTCGCCATGATGCTGCAGCAGGTCGGCGATCAGCTCCACGTAGTCTTCGAGCAGCTCGGTTTCATGGGCATTGCGCACGGCAGCGTACTGCTTCGCATGCTGATCGCTGGGCGGCAGGGCATCCGCCTTGCACAGGCGATCCGGTGTTACTTTTTTCGGGGAGTCGGTCATCGCGCCAATATAGCCAATCTGCTCATAGGGCAGCAACAGAAGCCCGATAGAGATTTCCTACTACCCAACAAGTTAACCTTGGCTAAAATAGTAGCCATACGCTCATAAACTCACGGCAATGTAACAACTGGCTATCAACGGCCAGAGGTGGAGGAGAGTACCCGATGTCAGCCCCCAGAAGCTTCATGCCGTGCGATATCCTGGGTGGTGGATATGACTGATCCCGCCCCCGCACTTCAAGCAAGCCGCCTCTACGCGGCCTACCACCAGCAGCCCGTGCTGGAGGATATCTCCCTGTCGCTGCCGCAAGGCCAGTGGACAGCCATCGTCGGCCCCAACGGCGCTGGTAAATCGAGCCTGCTGAACCTGGTCATCGGCAGTCTCGCTCCGCTGCGCGGCGAACTTCGGATCCTCGGCAATAGCCCCGCCGCGCAGCGCCGTGCCGGCAATATCGCCTATATGGCCCAGCAGGAGAACATGGAGTGGGACTTTCCCATTTCGGTGCGTGAAACGGTGCTGACCGGCCGCTACGGCATGATGCGCCACGACCCACTATGGCGGCGCCTGCTGCCTCGCTACTGGGCCAATCCCAGCCACCGGCAGGCCGTCGAGGCCGCTCTGGAAGCCGTCGACATGGCCGACCATGCCGCACGCCCCATTGGTGAACTCTCCGGCGGCCAGAAGAAGCGCGTGATGCTGGCTCGCGCCCTGGCTCAACAGGCAAAAATACTGCTGCTCGACGAACCCCTGGCCGGGGTCGACCCTCCCAGCGAAGCATTGATTCTCGAGACGCTCGAGCGCGAGCGCGCCGCCGGGCGCACCGTCATCATGGTGACCCATGACATGCAGGGGGCTCGCCGCCACGCTGATAATGTCATGTTGATCAACCGCACCCTGATCGGCATGGGTCCCCCGGAAGAGATGCTAAGCGATGCCATGCTGGCTCGCCTGGCGGTGGGGACGCCCTCCACCGAGCACGGGAGGGTGCCTGTTGCCGCTTGAAGCCTTCGCCATCAGCGTCATCGACGCCTTGATCGTGCTACTGATGATGGCGGTCAACCTGCTGCCAGAGAGCCTGGCCGCTCCCTTCGAATACCGCTTCATGCAGCGAGCGCTGCTCACCTCGGTGCTGGTGGGCGCCATCTGCGGGCTGCTCTCCTGCTACGTGGTGCTAAAGCGCTGGTCGCTGCTGGGTGATGCCATCTCCCATGCCGTGCTGCCTGGCGTGGCCATCGCTTACCTGCTGGGCTGGCCGTTCTTCATCGGCGCCTTCGTCACCGGCGCGCTGACGTCGCTGGGTATTGGCGCCCTGGAGCGCCATACCCGAATCAAGGCGGACGCCGCCATGGGCCTGATGTTCACCGCCGCCTTTGCGCTGGGCATCGTGATCATCAGCAAGATCGCCACCAGCACTCACCTGATGCATATCCTCTTCGGCAACGTGCTGGGGGTACAGACTTCGGCGCTGATGCTGACACTGGCAGCCAGCCTGGTGGCCGTACTGGCGATCTGGCTGGCCTATCGGCCACTGCTGCTTTACACCTTCGATCCACAGCAGGCCCAGGCGCTGGGCTTCAATACCAGCATCATCCACTACGGACTGATCCTGCTGCTGACATTGACCATCGTAGCCAGCCTGGAAACCGTGGGCATCATCCTGGTCGTGGCGATGCTGATCACCCCCGGCGCCACGGCCCACCTGCTCACCGACCGCTTCCCCACGATGCTGGCCCTCTCGGTCGGCGTCGGCGTGACATCAGCCGTGGTGGGGCTGATGCTCTCGGTAGCTCTGGATGTCGCCTCGGGTGGTGCCATCGTGCTGGTGGCCTCGGGCCTGTTCCTTATCGCCCTGCTGGCAGCTCCCAAGCATGGGCTGGTGGGACGCCACTGGCGGCGCTGGCGGCTGAATCGCGCTTAAGCCGTCGGACGTCTTTTCAAGGTCGTCCGGCGGTCATGATAGGCAATTGCCAGGCCGCTGCCGATGATCAATGTACTGCCCACGAAGACCCAGACATCCGGCATTTCACCCCAGAACCACCAGCCCAGAATCACCGCCCAGAGCATGGCCGTGTAGTCGAAAGGCGCGGCAATGGCCGCCGGGGCGAAACGGAATGCCAACGTAATGAAGGCCGTCGCCCCCACGCCGATGATCCCGGCCCCCAGGAAGCCCAGCCAATGCCAGGGGTGCGGGGTCTGCCATACCCAGGGTAGCGCCACCGCCGTGAGCAGCAGCGGCACCAGGGTCATGTAGAAGACCATCGCCCAGAGGTGCTCGCGGGCACCGTACCGCCGCGCGGTGATCATCATCAGCGCATAGAAGACGGCCGCCGCCAACAGCGCCAGCGCTCCCGGATGAAAGGCGTCGCCGCCGGGGCGCACCACCACCAGAACCCCCACGAAGCCCAACAGGGACGCTGCCAGCACGGGAGGATCGATCTTCTCGCCCAGCAGCGGCACCGAGAGCAGGGTGACGAACAGCGGGGCAACGAAGGCGATGGCGGTCGCCTCGGCCAAGGGCAGCAGCGTCAGGCCGAGCACGAAGAAGAACATGGTGCCGGTATAGATCAGGCCGCGCACCAGGTGCACCCCGGGGCGCTGGGTACGCAGCTTGGTGAGCCCGCCACCAAAGTGGGCCAGCAAGGCGATCAACGGTAGCGAAACCAGGGTGCGGAAGAAGATGATCTGCAGGGGCGAGTGTACCTCGCCCAGCCACTTGGCGATGGCATCGCCAATGGCCAGGCACAGCACACCCATACACATGCACAGAATGCCCTTCAACGACGGCGTCATGGCGACCTCCCCTCTTGCCGAACCCTGGCGACCCAAAAAACCACCCCGCCGACCGTAAGGGTCGGCGGGGCTTATTGATTAACAACCTAATGGCTGGCGCAGACCACGGCAAGTGCGGCGCCCCAAAATGGCGCATTCGACCATGAAGAGGTCGAGGTGTGACTGGAACGGTGTAACGGGGCAAAACCATGTCGCGGAGAGAGCCGCGGAGAGAATAGTCATGCCCAATACGTTATGTTATAACGAATCATTCTCAGCGTTCAGCCAGCTACCATAACCGTTACTTCAGCCCCATTACTTCAAACCCGTCACTTCAGACATTGCTTCGATCCCCCTGCGGTTCCACATCAGGGGGTCATTCGCAGCACAAATGATATGTTATATAGTTACAAAAGGAGGCGACATGCTGCCCCGTACCACCGCTGACATCTCCACGCACTGGGCATTCGGCCAGGACATCGAGGTACTGCCCCGCATATTCGACGATGACATCACCCTGGCGGTGATGGAGCGTCCGCTCGACTCGGCCCTGATCCTGGCCGTGCGGGCTCAGCTCGGCCACCAGCGCGGCCTCGAATGGCACTGGCGCGGCGCCCCCGGCCAGGCAATGCAGGAGGACCTGGCACGGCGACTGCCCGCCCCCCAGGCCGGTGATGCGCTGGTAAAGGATATCGGCACCATCGCCGAAGCCATGGCCTATCTGTTCTCGACCGAGACCATCGGCATTCGCCTGCGCACGCTCGACGGCGCCATGTGCCCGCGCTTCCACGTCGACAACCTGCCGGTGCGTCTGGTGAGCACCTATGCCGGCCCGGCCAGCGAGTGGCTACCCGAACATGCCGTCAACCGTGCGAGGCTCGGTGCCCCGCGTCCGGACAAGCCCGATATCGTTGCCGACCCTGGTGCCATTCAACAGATTGGCGTGGGCGACCTGGCCCTGATGAAAGGCTGCGGCTGGGTCGGCAACGAGGAACGCGGCCTAGTGCACCGCAGCCCTCAGCCCGCGTCGGGTGAGCGCCGCCTGCTGCTGGCGCTGGACCCGGGCTGAAACGCCTGCGCCGCCCATCGTCTTTTACCTCAAACCTTTCAAGGAAGATTCTGCAATGCCACTACTCCCTGGCTCCCTGGTCTCTTGCTCCCTGCTGCTGAGCCTTGCCCTGCTGCCGCTGTCGGCCGCCGCCGACCGCCCGCTCTCCGTGGTTGCCCCCTGGGAGATCACCGGCGCCGACCCATCGACCTCGGGCTATGTCTACGCCCGCATGCGTGTCGCCGAGACGCTGGTCGACACCGACGCCGACGGCCAGCCCGCGCCGGGGCTGGCTGCCTCCTGGCAGGCCAGCGACGATGGCCTGACCTGGCGCTTCAGCCTGCGTGAGGACGTCAGCTTCCACGACAGCAGCCCGCTGACGGCGGAAGCGGCAGCCACGAGCCTTCAGCACGCCCTGGCCAAGCCGGGCATCCTCGACTCGGCGCCCATCACTGCCATCGAGGCCGAGGGCAACGAGGTGGTGATCCGGCTCGAGACCCTCTTTGCGCCGCTGCCGGCACTGCTGTCCCACTCCACCACCCTGATCCTCGCCCCGGGTGCCTTTGACGACGACGGGCGGATCACCCAGGTGATCGGCACCGGCCCCTATCGAGTGGAAAGCGTGGCTCCCCCGCAGCGTCTCGCCGTGGAGCGCTTTGAGGACTATTGGGGCGAGGCACCCGCCATCGAGAGGGCCAGCTATCTGGCGGTAGGCCGCGGCGAGACCCGTGCGCTGATGGCCGAGAGCGGCGATGCCGACGTGGTCTTCACCCTCGACCCGGCGAGCCGCGCACGGCTGGCGCGCCATGATCGTCTCACGCTGCATGCAGAACCGCTGCCGCGCACCATCGTGTTCAAGGTCAATGCCTCTCATCCGCTGCTCGAGGACGAGCGCGCCCGGCAGGCGCTGAGCCTGTCCATCGATCGGGAAGGCATCGCCGCCGGCCTGCTGCGGGACCCCGAAGCCGCCGCCGCTGAGCTGTTTCCGGCCAGCCTCGGCCCCTGGCACCTCGGCCTCGACGCCGGCGAGGCGCAGGACGTGGAGCGCGCCCGTGAGCTGCTCGCCGAGCTGGGCTGGGCAGCCAATGGCAGCGGCATGCTCGAGCGCGACGGAGCGCCTTTCGAGTTGACCCTGCGCACCTTCTCCGACCGCCCCGAGCTGCCGCTGGTGGCCACCGCCCTGCAGGATCAGTGGCGCGAGATCGGCGTCGCACTCGAGGTCGACGTGGGCAATGCCAGCGCGATCCCCTCCGGCCACCAGGACGGTAGCCTGGAACTGGGCCTGATGGCGCGCAACTACGGCCTGGTGCCCGACCCGCTCGGCACCCTGCTCGATGACTTCGGCACCGACCCCGAAGCCATGGGCGGCGACTGGGGCGCCATGGGCTGGCGCGACGACGATCTAGCTGCCTGGCTCGACACCCTGCGCCAGGAGGCCGATCCCGAAGCCCGCACCGAGCTGGCGGCCCAGGTGGCACGGCGCCTGAACGAGGCCATGCCGGTCGTGCCCGTGGCTTGGTACCAGCAGACTGCCGCGGTCAATGTCGAGCTGGAAGGCTTCTCCATCGACCCGCTGGAGCGCAGCTATCGCATCGATGAGCTGAGGTGGAGCGAATGAGTGTAGCGCTGGCCTCACGGACGACCCCGCGCTGGACGGCAGGCCTGGGCGGCCTGCTGCTGCAACGCCTGTTCCAGGCCGGGCTGGTAGCGTGGCTGGTCGGCACCCTGACCTTCGTGCTGACCCGCTCGCTGCCCGGCGACATGGCCTACCGCATCGCCGCCGGTCGCTACGGTCACGACATGGTCAATACGGCCGCCGCCGAGGCGGTACGTGCCGAGCTCGCCCTGGACCAGCCCGCCGTGACGGCCTACTTCGGCTGGCTGTGGGACCTGGTGCAGTTCGACCTGGGCCGCTCGCTGGTCAGCGGCCAGCCGGTGATAACCGAACTGTGGCACCAGCTCGGCCACTCCCTGGGCCTGGCGGCCATGGCCGTGCTGCTCTCGCTGCTGCTGGGCCCGCCGCTGGGGCTGATCGCCGGGCTCAAGCCCAATGGCATGCTGGATCGCGTGAGCGAAGTGGCGGCCAGCGTGCTGCGTGCCCTGCCCCCTTTCGCCGTGGGCCTGCTGCTGATCCTGATCTTCTCGGTGTCGCTGGGCTGGCTGCCTGCCGCCGGCCATGGCCGCACCGCCCATGGCGTGCTTCCGGCGCTGACCCTGGCGCTGGCACTGGCCGCCATCTCCAGCCGGGTGGCGCGTAACGCCATGGCCGACGTATCGCAGTCTGCCTACTACGCCTTCTCGCGCACCAAGGGGCTGAACGAGCGCCTGAGTTTCCTGCGCCACGGCCTGCGCAACGCCGCGGTGCCGGTGGTCGCCTACCTCGGGGTGCAGTTCGTCTACCTGATCGAGGGCGTGGTGGTGGTCGAAACGCTGTTCGCCTGGCCCGGCATCGGCCACGCCCTGGTGCATGCCATCGTCGCCCGCGACGTGCCGATGATCCAGGGCACCGCCCTGGTCATGGGACTGATGTTCGTCGCGCTCAATACCGTGGTGGACCTGCTCTGCCACTGGCTCGACCCCAGGAGGCGCAGCGCATGAAAGCATTTGCCCTGACTACCGTTCGCCGCTGGACGCTGCCGACCCTCAACGGCCGCCAGCGGCTCGGCGCCACGCTGCTCGCCCTGCTGCTCGCCTTCGCCTGGTTGGTGCCCTGGCTCTTCGATGCCGACCCCGCGCGCCAGCAGCTCACCCGCATCCTGCAGCTCCCGTCGCTTGCCGAACCGCTCGGCAACGACCACCTGGGCCGTAGCCTGCTGGCCCGGCTGGCATCCGCCATACAGCTCTCGTTCGGCATGGCGCTGCTCAGCGTGACTACCGCTGCCATTCCGGGCGTGCTGTTGGGTGTGATTGCCGGCTGGCGAGGCGGCTGGACCGATCGCGTGCTGGGCAGCCTGGCCGATGCCTGCCTGGCCCTGCCCGGCCTGCTGCTGGTGCTGCTGCTGGTGGCCATCGCCCCGGGCAACTTCTGGGCGCTCTATGTGGGTATCTCGCTGGTGCTGTGGATCGAGTACTTCCGCGTGGTACGCGCCCGCACCCGGGTACTGGTGGCCTCGCCGCAGCTCGAGGCGAGCCGGCTGCTCGGCTTCGGCCCGTTCTACCTGTTCCGTCGCCATTTATGGCCGGAGCTCGCCCCGCAGGTACTCACGCTGGCCGCCTTCGGCGCCGCCAGCGCCATTCTTGCCATGGCCGCGCTGGGCTTCGTCAGCGTTGGCCTGCGCCCGCCCACCGCCGAGCTGGGGCTGATGATGATCGAACTGCTGCCCTACTACCACGAGGCGCCCTGGGCCATGGCCCAGCCCATCGTGGTGCTGTTCGTGCTGGTATTGAGCCTGAACCTGCTGGCCGGAAGAGATCCACGATGAGTCCATACTTACTTCAGGCCGAAGGCGTGACGATCCAGGGCGAGGGCGTCACGATCGCGCCCTTCTCCTGCTTGCTCGAAGCCGGCGGCCGCCTGACCCTGCTCGGTGAAACCGGCTCGGGCAAGAGCCTGATCGCCCAGGCCATCATGGGCACGCTGCCGAGGGGGCTTGCCGCCCGTGGCCGACTGGTCATCGATGGCAAGGCGTTCGACGCCGCCGATGGCACGTCGCGCCGCGCACTCTGGGGCCACCGCCTGGCGCTGCTGCCCCAGGAGCCCTGGCATGCCCTGGACCCCACCATGCGATCCATTTCCCAGGTCGCCGAGAGCCACCGCCACGTGGCCGGACGCGACCGCCGCGCCGCCCTCCAGGCCGCCTGGGCCGACCTGGCCGAGCTGGGTCTGGTTGACGCGGGCAGCAAGCTGCCCGGCGAGCTCTCCGGCGGCATGGCGCAGCGGGTGGCTTTCGCGGCCGCCTGTGCCGGCGGCGCGCCCATCGTGATCGCCGATGAGCCTACCAAGGGGCTCGATGCACTGCGTCGGGACGCGGTGGTCGAACTGCTGGCGCGCACGCCCGAGGCCGGGGGCGCCCTGCTCACCATCACCCATGACATCGACGTGGCCCGCCGGCTGGGCGGCGAGGTGGTCATCCTGCGCCAGGGCCAGGTGGTCGAGCGCGGCCCGGCCCAGCAAGTACTCACACACCCTCACAGCGAGTACGGCCAACGGCTGCTGGCTGCCGAGCCCAGCCGCTGGCCGCGGCCGCAGCCGCTGGGCGAACGCCAGGCGCCTGTCGTGAGTACCAGAGGCCTGGCCAAGAGTCGCGGCGGGCGCGAGCTGTTCCGCGACCTTTGGCTCGCGGTCAGCCCCGGCGAGATCGTCGGCGTGGTCGGCCCCTCCGGCTGTGGCAAGAGCACCCTGGGCGACATGCTGCTGGGCGTGACGTGTGCCGACGATGGTGAGATTCATCGGGCACCGGGGCATCCGCTGGGCTTCCAGAAGCTCTACCAGGATCCGCCGACGGCCTTCTCGCCGCACTGGCGGCTGGCTCGCCTGCTCGACGACCTGGTACGCCGCCACCGCCTGGATCGTGCCGCCATCGCGCCGCTGATGGCGCGCCTGGGGCTCGACGAGAATCTGCTGGGGCGGCGCCCCGGCGAGATCTCGGGCGGCGAGCTGCAGCGCTTCGCCATCCTTCGCGTGCTGCTGCTGGAGCCGCGCTTCCTGTTCGCCGACGAGCCCACCTCGCGCCTCGACCCCATCACCCAGCGACAAACGCTCGAGCTGCTGGTGGAGCTGGCCCGCGAGCGGCGCTGTGGAGTCATGCTGGTGAGCCACGACCCGGCGCTGATCGAGCGAATCTGCGACAAGCGGATAGCACTGGGGGGCGCTGCAAGCGTGACAACTCGGGAGCGGGACCCCGCCGTGGCCTGAAGCGTCATGCCATAACTACGCCAGGCCATAACTACGCCAGGCTCAAACGACCGACGCCCCGCAAGAGCGGGGCGTCGGTACGATCGGCCAGCGGTGACGGCTCAGTAGTGGGCGACTACCATGCAGTCCATGCCGGTGGCGCGCAGGCTACGGCAGGCGCTGTGTGCGTCGTTCTCCTGCAGGTCGACCAGCCGGGCACGGAAGACGCGCTTCTCGTCCTGGGTCTCGGCCACCGAAACGCGCACGTCGCGCAGCTGGCTGGCCAGTTGGTCGGCTGCCCGTGACGCCAGGCTGCGGGCCTGGTCGGCGTTATTGAACGCACCCACTTGCACGGCCCAGGTACCGCTCGCCTGCGGCGAATCGGCCCGTGCGATCAGGTCACGGATCGGATCGTCGGCGGAGCCCATCTCGGCACCCATCTCGGACTGGAAGGTCGAACGCGTGCCGGATTCGGACCGGCTTGCCTGCAGGCTACCGCTCGACGACGCCGGCTCCACCGAAGCCAGCTGCGTTGCGGGTGCCGCCGAGGCGGGCTGAGCAGCCGGCAGATCCATGTTGTCGCCGAAGACATCGGCCTGGGCGATCCAATCTCCCCGCTGCAGCATGTTGAGGCGTGCATAGCCGCGGTCGAGCAGGTCCGACATGTGGGCATCACGGGAAGCCGCAGTGAACCCACCCATCACGACCGAGACCACCCGACGGTTATCACGGATCGCCGATGTCGCCACGTTGAAGCCGGAAGCCCGGATGAAACCCGTCTTGAGCCCGTCGGCACCGGGATAGTTGCGCACCAGCCGGTTATGGCTGGTGTGGGTCGTACCCCGATACGTAAAACTCTGGGTCGAGAAGTAGTGGTAGTACTGCGGGAAATCCTGCATCACGCGAATCGACAGGGTCGCCATGTCGCGAGCGGTGGTGACCTGCTCGTTGTTGGGCAGCCCCGATGCGTTGCGGAACTGGGTGGCATTCATGCCCAGCTCGCGGGCCCGCTGCGTCATCATGTTGCCAAAATTGCGCTCGCTGCCACCCAGTGCCTCGGCCACCACCACCGCAACATCATTGGCGGAGCGCACCACCAGGGCAAGGATCGCCTCTTCCACGGTGATACTGCTACCGGCGGAGAGCCACAGCTTGGAAGCCGGCATCGCAGCTGCCTGGGCGGATACCGGCAGCGGCTGATGCAGATGCATGCTGCCGTCCTCGATGGCCTCGAACAGCATGTAGAGCGTCATCATCTTGGTCAGCGAGGCCGGATAGCGGGTCGCATCGGGGTTCGCGGCATGCAGTACATCTCCGCTTTCGACATCGATCACAATAGCCGCATAGCGGGGGTTGGCCTGAGCCGTTTTCGCCGTTAGCAGCAACAAGCTGGCCAGCAGCACAAAGACGGCTACCCCGAGGTAGTGTCGGTAGGAGGAGGACATGGCAGACACCTCTAGTTCCCTTGGTTATTCCCTGCGGCCGTTTTGTCATCAGGCCTTGCCCCAGTATGGACAGGAATCGTCCGCTTTACAGCCAGAAAAGCGATGTTTCCAGGCGGCATACCGTTTTATGATTCAACGCAAGCAGGTCCGGCCATTACCGCCGCCCCTGCCGAATTCACTCCCAGACAGGAAAAGGGTCCGGCAGGGATGCCCAGGCCTGCTTGCCAGCCAGCAGCTCTGCCTCGCTGACAAGGCACTCATCCAGGGCCTGGCGGATACGCGCTTCGTCGAGATGCTGGCCGATGAAGACCAGCTCCTGGCGCATGTCACCGAAGGGCTCCTGCCACTTTTCCATGATATAACCGCGGTATTCCGGGCCGTCCGGCCAACGTGACTCGGGAACGGCCTTCCAGAACATGCCGGCGTAACCGTAGTGGGCAATGCCCCCCGCCTGGCTCCACTGGCCGGCAAACTGTGGTCGGGTCGCCAGCCAGAAGAAGCCCTTCGAGCGCAGCAGCTTGCCGCCGAACCAGTCGCCATGCAATAGCTCGTGGAACTTCTGCGGGTGAAAGGGCCGCCGGGCATGGTAGGAAAAGCTCGAGATACCATACTCCTCGGTTTCCGGCACATGATCCCCGCGCATCTCCTTGAGCCAGCCCGGAGCAAGCTGCGCCCGCTCGAAGCTGAAGCGGCCGGTGTCGAGCACCTTGTCGAGCGACACCTGGCCATTGGCCATGGCAATCAGCTCCGCATCGGGGTTGAGCGTACGCAGCACCGCCTTCAGCTCACCCATCTGCTCGTCATCGACCAGGTCGGCCTTGCTGATCAGCAGGACGTCGCAGAACTCGATCTGATCGACCAGCAGGTCGGCCACGTTGCGATCGTCCTCCTCGCCCAGGCTTTCGCCGGCTTCGATCAGCGATTTCGCCTCACGGTATTGCGTCAGGAAGTTGGCTCCGTCGACCACCGTCACCAGGGTATCCAGCCGCGCAACGCTGGAAAGGCTCTGCCCTGACTCGTCCTCGAAGGTGAAGGTCTCGGCCACCGGCAGCGGCTCGGAAATGCCCGTTGACTCGATCACCAGGTAGTCAAAGCGGCCTTCGGCGGCCAAGCGCCCGACCTCGATCAACAGATCCTCTCGCAGAGTACAGCAGATGCAGCCGTTGCTCATCTCGACCAGCCGCTCCTCGGAGCGATTGAGCGCCACGTCTCCCTCGCTGCCCGGTGTGCCACGCACCAGGGCGGCATCGATGTTGACCTCGCTCATGTCATTGACGATCACCGCCACCCGACGCCCTTCGCGATTGGCCAGGATATGATTGAGCAGGGTCGTCTTGCCTGCGCCGAGAAAGCCGGAAAGTACGGTGACGGGCAGGGTCGCTGAAGGGGCTTGCATCACGCTTCTCCTCGGGATTTGCTGAAATGGTGCTCGCGTTTCTCCTGTCGCTCCTTGGCCTCGAGACAGAGATCCGCGGTAGGACGCAGCAATAGCCGCCCGAGCCCGATGGGCTGGCCGGTCTCCTCGCAATAGCCGTAGTCGCCCTCCTCGATGCGTCGCAGCGCCTTGGCGATCTTGCGCAGCAGCCGCGTCTCTCGGTCCGCCTGGCGAAGCAGCAGCCGCAGCTCTTCCTCTACCGCGGCACGGTCGAGGTCGTCGCCGCTGCGCTCGTTGTCGGCAATGGCCTTGCGCACTTCTTCCAGGTGCGTTTCCACCTCGGCTCGCTCAGCCAGCAAGCGGCCTTGGAAGAAGGCCAACTGCTCATCGTTCATATATGACGTTTCTGGCATGTCCAGCATTCGCTGTGCCTCTGGGTCGGCCTGCATGAGCACTCTCTCCATCAAAACACATGTTATAACATAACAATATTGCCGACACACAGCCAGATGGGCCCAACCAGCCAGGCCGCGCCGAAGAACAATTAGGCAACATCTTGCCCGCCGGGCAATATCTTGCTCGACTCAGGCAACATATTGCCTAATTTTGATTAGTCTCCGTTGTCGGATTCATGGCAACATTTTGTTTTTATTCTATTTATCCAATATCGGCACGTTTTCTGCTCCTACAGTACCGTCCATCGGACATTCATTCACATCGTCAAGGAGCAGACTCATGCCGACACCTTGTTATATCAGCATCGAAGGCCAGACCCAGGGCAACATCACCGCTGGCGCCTTCACCCCGGATTCCGTGGGCAACATCTACGTGGAAGGCCACGAAGACGAAATGCTGGTTCAGGAATTCAAGCACGTCGTAACCGTGCCCACCGACCCGCAGTCCGGCCAGCCTTCCGGTCAGCGCGCGCACAAGCCGTTCATCTTCACCGTGGCCCTGAACAAGGCCGTGCCGCTGATGTACAACGCCCTGGCCTCCGGCGAAATGCTGCCCAACGTCGAGCTGAAGTGGTACCGCACCTCGGTGGAAGGCAAGCAGGAGCACTTCTTCACCACCAGCCTGACCGACGCCACCATCGTCGACATCAACCTGCGCATGCCGCACGCCCAGGACATGAACACAGCTGAATTCACTCAGCTGATGGACGTCTCCCTGGCCTATCGCAAGATCGATTGGGAACACACCGTTGCCGGCACCTCCGGTTCCGACGACTGGCGCGCCCCGATCGAAGGCTAAGTCCTTCGTCAGTGCTTCGCTAGCGCCAACGTCCCGCCCGCCTGGGCGGGCGTTGCGCCGCCGGCGTCGTGATGCCAGCGCTTGTTATCGAGCGCTGGCATCACGGCGTGTACGACATCGCTGACACGTCCTGTCAGCCATTGCCCTCAGCGACCGATTCGCCCTTGCCATACCAAGGGCCTCGCGTAATCTGCTGATGCAATGGATTACCGCGCATTCGTCTTCCAGGAGGGGAGCCATCACCATGGCCAATCAGACCGGCCTCCAGTACACACTTGCCCTCGCCGGGGCCGACGATCTCGACCTGGCCGTGGTCGACTTCACGCTGACCGAGGCGCTCTCCCAGCCCTTCCATCTGGCGATCAACCTCGCCAGCCGCGACCCGGTCCTCGCCCCCGAGGCCTTTCTCGACCGCGAGCTGAGCCTGACGGTCTGGCAGGACGGCGAGGTCCTGCGCCGGGTCCACGGCATCGCCACCGCCTTTGGCCGCGGCGACCGCGGGCATCGCCGCACCTTCTATTCGCTGACCATCCAGCCGGCCCTGTGGCGCCTCTCACTGCGCCACAACTCGCGCATCTTCCAGAACGTCTCGCCGCTGACCATCATCAACACCCTGTGCGACGAGCGCGGCATCACCGACGTGGCCTTCGCCGCCACCCGCGAGCCCGCGGAGCGCGAATACTGTGTGCAGTACCGCGAGACCGACCTGGCCTTTATCCAGCGCCTGGCCGCCGAGGAGGGGCTGTTTTACTTTCATGAATTCGAAGACAGTCCTGGCGGCGCCCACCGCCTGGTCTTCGCCGACGACCCCCAGGTGCTGGCCAGCCTGGGCGAGCGCACCTATCACGGCCGCGCCGGCGGCACGCCGCCGCTGCGCCACCTGCGCAAGCTCAAGCAGGTCTCCCGGGTCCGCCCCGCCTCGGTGATGCTCAAGGACTACTCCTTCAAGCAGCCGGCGTATGCCCAGCTGCATGAAGATATGGCTGAAGGGCTGGAGGAACATGCGCAACGAGACGACTATGAGCATTACGACTACCCCGGCCGCTACAAGGCCGACGCCTCCGGCGAGGCCTTCACCCGCATCCGCCTGGAACACCTGCGCCACGATGCGCTGACCGCTGAGGCCGAGAGCGACCTGCCCGAGCTCGCCCCCGGCCACCGCTTCACCCTCACCGACCACGATGCCGAGCGCCTCAACCGCGACTGGCAGGTGGTCTCAGTGGTGCATCACGGCAGGCAGCCCCAGGCGCTGCAGGAAGACGCCGTGGGCGTCACCGCCAGCGACCGCCAGGGCATCGGCGGCAACGACAGCACCCGCTACCACAACGAGCTGCTGCTCACCCCCGCCGACACCGCCTGGCGCCCCGAGCCCAACCCCAAGCCCAGGGTTGACGGCCCCCAGGTCGCCTTCGTGGTCGGCCCCGAGGGTGAGGAGATCCACTGCGACGAGCACGGCCGGGTCAAGGTGCAGTTCCCCTGGGATCGTTATGCCGAGCCTGATACCGCCGGGGCTGGCGGCGAAGCCGCTGTAAACGGAGCGAGTGCCTGGCTGAGAGTGTCCCAGGGCTGGGCCGGCGGCGGCTACGGCAGCATCGCCATTCCGCGGATCGGTCATGAGGTCGTCGTCTCCTTTCTCGAGGGCGACCCCGACCAGCCGCTGATCACCGGGCGCACCTACCACGCCGTCAACACCCCGCCCTACGCACTGCCGGCGCACAAGACGCGTACCGTGATCCGCACCCAGAGCCACAAGGGCGAAGGCTTCAACGAACTGCGCTTCGAAGACGAAGCCGGCGACGAGCAGATCTGGCTGCACGCCCAGAAGGACCTGGAGCTGCTCACCAACAACGACCGCACCGAGGAGATCGGCAACGACAGCTTCCTCACCGTGCATCACGACCGTATCGGTGAGATCGACGGCGACGAGCACCACACCGTGCGCGGCAACCGCCATGAGCAGAGCGTCGCCAACCAGCACCTCACGGTACAGGGCACGCTGCACATCAAGGCCGGCCAGGCCTGGCTCAGCGAATGCGGCCGCGAACTGCACATCAAGGCCGGCCACAAGGTGGTGCTGGAAGCCGGCAGCGAAATGACGCTGAACGCCGGCGGCAGCTTCCTCAAGCTCGACGGCGGCGGCGTCACCCTGGTCGGGCCCAAGGTGAAGATCAACGCCGGAGGCAGCCCCGGCTCGGGCAGTGGCCAGGCCGTCGAGACGCCGCTGCTGCCGGGCCGGGCAGTGCCGGAGGTGCATGAGGATGTAACCCTCAAGCCCAACCGACAGCCCACCGCGTTTGCCGAAACGGAAGGCCAGGTACTGGCGCTTCAGCGAGCTGCCAGCAGCGGCAAGGCGCTGTGCGTTATCTGCGCCGATACGCTCAAGTCCTCAGGGGGAAGCCAGTGAGTACGCTGCCTACCTGCACGCATATTCTGCTGGATACGGCACTTCCCGAGATGCGCCAGCAGTGGTACCGACGCTCGCCTCACAGCACCAACAGCGTACCGCTCTACCTGGGCACGCCCTTTGCCCACCTGCTGGAAGTTTCGCCCATCGTGGCCAGCACCTCGCCTCAAGATCCGTTCCTGCACTGGCTGATGACAGAACGGCCGAGCCTGAACTGGGGGCTGCTACTGGAAAGCCCGGCGACACCAGAGGAACTGGCAGCACACTACCGCCGCTGGCTGACGCTCCTGAACCCGCAAGGCGATGAAGTCCTGTTCCGCTTTTACGACCCGGACGTACTGCCCTACTTCCTCGACGCCTTCGACGGCCACGAATACCGCCAATGGTTCGGCCCCTCAAGGGCCGTTCATTACCGCTCCGCTGGTGGCTTCACCGTGCGACATGCTGCCGAACGCCCAGCGGAGGAGCGCGCTCAGGCCCCGTTACCGGCAGCGCCGTGGTGGAAAATCCAACCACGCCACCAACGGGCATTACGACCGCTTTACCGCCAGGAGCTGATTGGCGATACCCAGCAGCGGCTGCTGCTCGAGGCCGGTGCCTGGTTGATGCACCTGGACAGCCCCAGCATCAAGGCGCGAGTGGCCGATGCCGTGGATCGCCTGACGGCGCTCAACGCCGATACCCTGCCCAGCCGTGACGAAGCCGCGCATTTCTGTCTGCTGGCGGTGACCAGCTGTTCGCACCCGGAACGGCGTGACGACTTCCGGCAGGACCTGGCGCGGCACGGCCTGACGGCAACCCTCGCCAACTGGCAAGCCCATGCCTACGGCAAGCTGCCCGACCGCCACCACCATGATCCCGTTTGGCTGCCCGAAGGCCCCCAGATGGGCCCAGCATCACGAGAAGGAACGCATTCATGAGCGACACCGGCGCCCAGCAGTGCCCGCTGGACAACGACATCGAAAGCCGCCTGGGTATCGTCTGCAGTTTCGTCTGTACCTGCAACGTGGTGCCCAACAAGGGCCAGGGTGGCATCAACCTCAAGCAGAGCTGTGTCGATTTAGGCCTCATGAGCCTCAACGAGACCTGCGACACTGGCCTGCGCGTGCAGGTACCCTACTACATGGGGAGTTCGCCACCCTCACCGCTGCTGCTGAAAGATGCCGAGGGCCTGGAGACGATAGAGCCGATCCGCAACTTCGGCCATGCCATCAACCGCGTCAAAGGCTTGAATATCGCCGCGGGAGTCGCGGCAGGCATGGTGAAAGAGGAAGTCGAAAGCTATACCCGCGGCGATATGCGCATTCCCGATGCGGTGGCGCTACGCGACCCCAACGGCAAGCCCACCCAGGACAATCTGCTGGGGGTCATCGAGGTCAAGTTTCCGCCGGATGATTGGGGGGAAGGGCAAGAAGATGCTTATCGAGAGATAGCAGGAGAACAAGATAAGCTGAGATTGCTAACTCCAGAGCGTTGTGGTTGCGATGGCCCGCGTCAGACTGAGTATGCCCCAGAGACCCAGCCCGCCATGGAGGTCTATCAGGACCGGCTTGAACAGAGAGGTATTCCTTGGGGCAGGGTGGCCGCGGGAGTCGGATTGATAGCCGTGGGGGCCGCAGCGGCTTATTTTACCGGTGGCTTGGGGGCTGCCGCCGGGGGCCAGGCTGCGCGCCAGGGCGCACGCATGGTATGGGGGGGCGTGAGAGTTGGTGCTGCCACGGCTTGGTAAACACTTTAAGGGAAACATCCAATGCAAGAACCTCAAGACCTCGACCAGCTGCTTACCGTCGAAACGGATAACGGCGTGCTGTTCAAGATTTGCCTGGGCGTGGCGTTTTTCTTTACCGGCTCCCAGCAGGAAGAGAAGCGTCAGGCGGTGCTGGATATTCTGGCCGACTACCGCGATCTGGTCGGCGACCAGCTCACCTGGACCACCAACCCCACTACCGGCAAGTGGAAAAAACTCAAGGGCTTCGATAGCTATATCACCCCTTTCGACTGGTTGCCCACCTATGGACGTGGCGAATGGGAGTTCGTCTACCATGGTGGCAAGCGGCGTAGCGATGCTGATGAGCATAGCTTCGTTGTACTTGGAAAGCGGCCAAGTGCCGATGAAAATGGCCAACTTAGCCGTTTATATTGCCAGTTTCCTATCGATTTCTTTATCGAGAGGGAGGAAAAGCTACCCGCCTTGGTACAGCGCTGGTGTGACAGACTAAAGCCCGAGCATGGCTATGCCGGCTTTTGGCTAGGCCGCTCTTTTGGGTCTGAAAAAAGTGACGAGGCAGTGATTCTCGAATACAGATTTGGACAGCGTTTCCCAGGATTACAAATAAACCAGTTCAGTGAACACTCTTTTAACTTAGGTCGCGGCCTGAAAGGCGTCGACTGGCTGACCCTTCTCTCCGATTCCTGGTTGGAACGCCTGGGCGGCCTTGAGCAGGTCAAGGCCGAGATGGATGACCTGCCGGTGCTGGACTATGACGGCGGTGCCATCCTACGCGCCGGCCCCATGCCGCAGCTCGGCGATAACGACAACCCTGACCTCGATGCCGCCCTGGCCGACTACCGCCGCGTCGCCGCCATTATCGAGCCCATTCGTATCAAGGATCACCAAGGAATTCATCCAACTCTTTCTCCTAGTTATCGGCACGAAAAACGCTTCGATGCCCAGGAGTACCAGGCCTGGCTGGCGCGCTTTAGCCCTCAGGGAGGTCAGCCATGAGCGAGCCAACAGCGAGCGGTGCACCGTTTGCCCTGGAGTGGTTTCCCAAGCAGCTGTTCCCCGATATCGAGCTGGAGCGGGTGGAGATAGCGGACACGGCCATTCGGGTGATCTGCCGCGACGGCGACTGGTCGCTGCAATCGGATATCACGCCCTTCTGGGGCCCCGGTACCATGGTGTTTCATACCCAGGGCGAGGTCGAGGTGCGCATCCAGGAGGGAGAGAGCTGGCCACTGGTGGCGCGTGAGCTGGCCCAGGAGAAACTGCTGCCTCATTTCCACACGCTGGAACTGGTCGAACGCGGGGAGCCCTGGCGCCTACGCGGTCGGGCCGGCGAGCAGCATGCCGTAGTAGAGCTGCGCGCCGACATCACCGCCATCAGCTGGCATGCCGACGAGGCCTGACACATGGAGACTGCCATGGCAGGGATGCCTGACGTAATCAACGCACCTCGCGACCAGCTGCTCACCGTCGAAACGGATAACGGCGTGTTGTTCAAGATCTGCCTGGGTGTGGCACTGTTCTTCAAAGGCGACCAGCAGGAAGAGAAGCGCCAGGCGGTACTGGACATTCTGGCCGACTACCGCGATCTGGTCGGCAACCAGCTCACCTGGACCACCAACCCCAGCACCGGCAAGTGGAAAAAGCTCAAGGGCTTCGATAGCTATATCACCCCCTTCGGCTGGCTGCCCACCTATGGGCGCGGCGAGTGGGAGTTTGCCTACCATGGCGGCAAGCTGCGTAGTGATGCCGATAACCATAGTTTCGTCGTGCTGGGGACAGGTCATAACGACAACATCAGCTATCTATACTGCCAGTTCCCTATCGATTTCTTTATCGAGCGGGAGGAAAAGCTACCCGCCTTGGTGCAGCGCTGGTGCGAAAAGCTAAAGCCTGAGCATGGCTATGCCGGCTTTTGGCTTGGCCGTTCTTTTGGCTACGCAAAAAGCGATGAGGCGGTGATTCTCGAATACAGGTTTGGCCAGCGGTTTCCTGGGTTGCAAATTAATAAATTTACCACGCACTCGTTAAACCTTCATCGCGGCCCCAAGGGGGTCGACTGGCTGACCCTTCTCTCCGATTCGTGGCTGGAACGCCTGGGCGGCGTAGAAGACGTCAAGGAGACTATGGGGGACCTGCCGGTGTTGGAATACGATGGCGGCGCCATCCTGCGCGCCGGTCCCATGCCCCAGCTCGGCGATAACGAAAACCCTGACCTCGATGCCGCCCTGGCCGACTACCGCCGTGTCGCCGCCATTATCGAGCCCATACGTATCAAGGACCACCCGGCCATACACCCCCAACTCTTTGGAAGCGTACGGCACGAAAAGAACTTTGATGATGCGGAATACCAGGCCTGGCTGGCGCGCTTTAGCCCTCAGGGAGGTCAGCCATGAACGAGCCAACAGCAAGCGGCGAAACGTTTGCCCTGGAGTGGTTCCCCAAGCAGCTGTTCCCCGATATCGAACTCGAGCGGGTGGAGATCGCGGACACGGCCATTCGGGTGATCTGTCGCGACGGCGACTGGTCGCTGCAATCGGATATCACGCCCTTCTGGGGGCCGGGCACCATGGTGTTTCATACCCAGGGCGAGATCGAGGTGCGCATTCAGGAGGGAGAGAGCTGGCCACTGGTGGCGCGCGAGCTGGCCGAGGACAAGCTATTACCCCATTTCCACACCCTGGAACTGATCGAGCGCGGCGAGCCCTGGCGCCTGCGCGGTCGGGCCGGCGAGCAGCATGCCGTAGTAGAGCTGCGCGCCGACATCACCGCCATCAGCTGGCATGCCGACGAGGCCTGACACATGGAGACCGCCATGGCAGGGATGCCTGACGTAATCAACGCACCTCGCGACCAGCTACTCACCGTCGAAACGGATAACGGCGTGCTGTTCAAGATTTGCCTGGGCGTGGCGCTTTTCTTTACCGGCTCCCAGCAGGAAGAGAAGCGTCAGGCGGTGCTGGATATTCTGGCCGACTACCGCGATTTGGTCGGCGACCAGCTCACCTGGACCACCAACCCCACTACCGGCAAGTGGAAAAAGCTCAAGGGCTTCGACAGCTATATCACCCCTTTCGACTGGCTGCCCACCTATGGGCGCGGCGAATGGGAGTTCGTCTATCATGGCGGCAAGCGGCGTAGTGATGCTGACAACCATGCCTTTATTGTACTTGGCAAGCGGCCAAGTGCCGATGAACGAGGAGACGTCAGCTACTTATACTGCCAGTTCCCTATCGATTTCTTTATCGAGCGCGAACAGAAACTACCCGCCTTGGTGCAGCAGTGGTGCGACAAGCTAAAGCCCGAGCATGGCTATGCCGGCTTTTGGTTGGGCCAGTCCTATGGTTATAGAGATAGTGATGAAGCCGTCATTCTCGAACACAAGTTCGGTCAGCGCTTTCCCGGCCTTCAAATCAATGGATTCTCAACGCACTCGTTAAACCTGCATCGCGGCCCCAAGGGCGCCGACTGGCTGACCATTCTCTCCGATTCGTGGTTGGCACGACTGGGCGGCCTTGAGCAGGTCAAGGCCGAGATGGATGACCTGCCGGTGCTGGACTATGACGGCGGTGCCATCCTGCGCGCCGGCCCCATGCCGCAGCTTGGCGATAACGACAACCCTGACCTCGATGCCGCCTTGGCCGACTATCGCCGTGTCGCCGCCATTATCGAGCCCATTCGTATCAAGGATCATCAGGGTATTCATCCGCGCTTGTTCGGCGATGCTCGCCATGAGAAACGCTTCGATGCCCAGGAATACCAGGCCTGGCTGGCGCGCTTCAGCCCTCAAGGAGGTCAGCCATGAGCAAGCCAACAGCGAGCGGCGAAACGTTTGCCCTGGAGTGGTTTCCCGGCCAACTCTTCCCCGATATCGCGCTGGAGCGGGTGGAGATCGCTGACGCAGCCATTCGGGTGGTCTGCCGCGACGGCGACTGGTCGCTGCAATCGGATATCACGCCCTTCTGGGGGCCGGGCACCATGGTGTTTCATACCCAGGGCGAGGTCGAGGTGCGCATTCAGGAGGGAGAGAGCTGGCCGCTGGTGGCGCGCGAGCTGGCCGAGGACAAGCTACTGCCGCATTTTCATACGCTGGAAGTGATCGAGCACGGCGACCCCTGGCGCCTGCGCGGCCGAGCCGGCGAGCAGCATGCCGTAGTAGAGCTGCGCGCCGACATTACCACCATCAGCTGGCATGCCGACGAGGCCTGACGAATGGAGACTGCCATGGCAGGGATGCCTGCATCATTATCCACCGCTGCCCCACCCTCCCAACTTATTACGACAGCCGTTTGGAAAATGCTTCATAGAGACAAGAAAAGGTAAAAAATGTGTCCCCTCTTAAGATAATCACCAGCCCTTCCGTAAGATAAATGCGGGTCTACGTGGGTTTTCCCGTGCTGATGCGAATCCGAAAATGAAACGGCGAGTTCAATTCAGCAGGTGGGACGAGCGGTCGTGATGGGCTGATCAGGAGGTCAGCCCTCTCCATCTTTCCAGCGCCGCTTGAGCGCTTGCCACCTCACCGAGCACCAGGCTCGGACACAGCACCAACCTGCCCAAGCCGCCACCGCTGTGAAACCACAAAAAGCCAAGGCATCCAGGAAGTCGAGCGAAGTGCGGCTGCTAGTAGCCACTGCTGCCATGACAACAGCACCGGCAGCGATGATGCAGCCCGGGAAGCGCTGGAGGTTAGTATCGAGCGCGATGCGCAGCCATTGCCACCCCATGAGGTCAAGCAGCGTGTTGCCTACCTTATGGAACTGATTGACGAGCAAGTCGAGTCTTTTTGCCCAACAAAGTAACGTAGCCGTAAACGCCCACAGGAGGCCCTCAGTGCTGTTTGAAGCGTATGGGGGCCGACGATGCGGGCGAAAATAGTTGAACGATTCTGCGCGATTTTAAACGGGTTTTAATCAAGGGGTCGTGGCCATGCTCTACCCAGGCAAGCTGGGACTGCTCCATGTGGCCAAGAAACAGCTTGGTCTCGATGATGGAGACTGGCGTGACCTGCTCGAGGAAGTGGCGGGCTGTCGTAGCTCTAGCGAGCTGGATCTCGAAGGCTTCGAGGCAATGATGCGATGTTTGAAGCAGTTGGGTTTCGAGTCCACTTACGCCGCCGGCCCCTATGGTCGTCGTGAGGGGATGGCGACGCCCGACCAGGTGCGTCTGATCCACCGGCTGTGGCGTGAATACACCGGCGCCGATGACATAAAGGCGCTGGATCATTGGCTGGAGAACAGCTTCGGCATCACCAGCCTGCGTTTCGCCAACACCGATACCACCAGCAAGGCCATTACTGCGCTGAAAGCAATGGTGGCGCGCAAACAGACATCCTGAGGTGCCATAAGGGGCTGTGAGGCGTTCTAAGGATGGGGCGCCACCCTTGCCTAGAACAATACCGATCACGCCGCCTGCGTGATTTTGAAGGGTGTTTAAAGGGGGTATGGGCTTCCTGAGGTGCGTGCGGCTAAATCGCTATATCATGGTGTCGGATGACGTACCCATGAAGCCGGCCATCGTATCCGGCTGCGCCATATCGCCCTGATCTACAAAAAGCTGGCAAACTTGGGTGGTCCAAGGGCCGTGCCCGGAGCATTGCCGGTGCCGTGGCGATGCTGCGTGCACTGATCGATGGTGTTGTTTCCAAGCCGAGCGATTCGGCCCAGTGGCCCGTTCTCGCTGGCGACCGCCATCTTCCCTCCCGCCGTGCCTATCTCCTATACTGCCAGATGAAGCCTATCGCGCCGGCAGTCCCTGCCCGGACCACCACTCCCAGGCGCGAGGCGGCCACTGCAGGGCAGCGTAGTGGCTTTTTTATAGAACCCGCGTATCCGCTCCCCCCTGCCATATTGGTGCCCGTCGGGGGCCTCCCCGCTTGATCAACTGAAGCCTTCAACCTTTCGTAATCGGCTTTATATCTAAAGCCCTTTGCACATCTGCTGTAATGCGCTTTCAGAGATCTCGGCAATGCCCCTGATTGGGGCGCTGCTGCCACCTGAACTCGTGAGAGGACATCGGCCGTGCCCACCACCAACACCGCCACTCCCAAGCCGAAGCGAACCCTGGGCGAGACCCTCGCCGGCCTGGTGCCGACTTCTGGCAAAAAGAACCCCCAGCAGAAGAACCTGGGACTCCAAGATCGCCTGGCCGCCCGTGACAAGTTGCATAAACAGCTGGAGAGCGCCGAGCACGAGGCTGGGCGTCTGCGTGATCATGTAAACCGGCTTCGCATCAAACAACAGCAGGCCCGCGATGCCGTGGGCAGTTGGAAAGCGACTGTCACGCGGGGGAGCGGCGCCGATCGGGAGCCCCGGTCTGCCCACCGGCTGAAGGCGGCTGAAGCCGAGCTACAAGATATCAGTCAGCGATTGGCTGCCGACGAACACCAGTTGCTGGCCTTGCAGAACCAGGCCAAATCTATGCGTGAGCAAATCGACGCAATGAGCCAGGGGGCTACGCTCGACGAGGTCAAGCAGCACTTGGAGACGCTGAACAGCGCCGAAGCCGAGGTGGAGCGTTTCGAGGCGCTGATACGTACCGCCGAGGCAGAGGCAGAGCCTGCCACCGGTAATGATGAGGCGCTGGATGCCCTCCAGCAGGCCCGTGAAGACCTGCTAGCCGATATCGCCGCCGGCGATGCCAAGCCCAAGGAACTCGAAGCCCTGGATGCCGAAATCCGGGAGATCCTCGAGGACGGTGATGGTAGCCAGGCCAGCGCCCTCGGTCAGGAACGCGACAACGCCCAGACCCTGGCCGGCCTGAAGCGCCGACTGTCGGCAGCCCAGGCGCACCGCGATGCGCTGGCCGCGCAGACCCCCGAAGTGGTCGAGCAGATGCTGATCGCCCGTGCTGAGGCGATTTCCAAGGATTATGTGAAGCACGCCCAGGCGCTTCAACTGAGCTACCGACAGCTCCAGGGCGTCGTGGAATTGCTGACGTCGGCGGTTTCTGGCACGCAGGTGCGGCTGCTCTCCGACCAGTGGCCCAACCTGCTCATTCCCTCCCTGCCTCTTCGGGCCTTCGACACAGTTAGCCAGTGTGATGCTGGTCGCGGTGTCCTCTTCACCGGCCGGCAGGTGCGCGGAGCCGACGAGGTAGCACAGGCACGCACCGATGAGCTGCAACAGTTGGATGCTCTCGGCGTGGGTAGGCTGTTCCAGCGGTAACAGCCAGAAAGTTGAGCGAGCAGTTTGCCATACGTCAGAGGAGAGCCTGGGAAGTGACTGAACCGGATCGCAGGGTATGGCCCAAGGGGCTGGTGTTGCTGGCAGATGTCGTAGAGAACGCCTTCGCCAACAAGGGGTGCGGTGAGGGCGAGTCTCGCGAGCTGGCCGAAACGGCGGTTGAGGCGTTGGCATTCTATGCAGGTGGGCGTAGCTTCTACCTGCCGAAGGGAGCGGCCTTGAAGGTAGCCTTGAAGCACCGTCAGATCTACAAGGACTTCACCGGAGACAATGTCTCCGAGCTTGCCCAGCGGCATTGCCTGACCGTGCAGCAGGTCTATGCCGTGATCAAGCAGCAGCGAGAGGTTCACCGAGGTGATGATCACGCGACACCCCATCGGTAGCCAGAGTTATGGGGGCGCCGGCAGCGTGTTGGTAGCGATGCAAGGCAAGAAGGCCTCGAGCCGCGGTTCACGGGCCTTCATCGCCGGGGAGTGGGTGCCGGCATTGCCCCCCCACCTTTTTCATTGGAGTGACAGATGCTTTGCAGCGCCACCAAGCAGACAGCGGAAACGGAGAGATGCGGTGAGCAGGCGCGGTGCAAGGCTGGCTCGCCATCCCCAGATGCCCATCTGCTCATGCAGGGCACACCAGGCGAATGTTGGTCTCTTGCGCCGCTCGCCCAGTATAGGATGAAGTGGCATTTCTTCCCCATCGACTGATCCAAGTCTATGAAGCCGAGCGCCAGGCGACGCTACTTCACCGCCGAGCTTGCTGCCCACCCGGTGAGCCTCAATGGCAGTGCAGGCCATGGCCTGGTTTGCCACTCGCTGTTCAGCGCCCTTACATGCCGATAAGATCAAGCCACATACTCAGCGGGGTGAAGCGCTATGGGCTTGATCACTACGATTAAGAACTGGCTCGGGGCGGGCAACACCTCCCGATCCGGGCAGCTGGCACCAGGCGAGGCACTTGTTGCCACCATCAGCAATGGCGAGGAACAAACAAGACTTGCCATTCCTGATGACAATGAATTTCGTAAACGTGGCTGGATCATCGGTGACTGGTTCAACCAGCGCACCCTGGCGACGGCGTTAGCTGTCCAGCCCGGGGTGGATGCATCACGCGAGACGCTGCAGAAGGTTGCCTACGAAATCACCAGGCCCAGTCACCCTGAGGAGCAACAGCAGTGGTTCCGCGAGTGCATGACGCAGTTTGTCCGGCTGGACCCCATGTATCAGAAAACCATCGGACGCGTACGCGATATGGTTCGCCAGCGGCCCGGCGTGGTGCAGAGCGAAATCTACAAGGAGCGCACCGAGCCTGAGATGGAAGTCGCCCGCTACGTGCTCTACTTTGCCCATGAGCTAGGCGACATCCGTAGGGAGAAGGCCGGGCGCTCGTATAAGCTGTACCTGCCGGATGAAATGGAGAGGCATGATACAGCCCAGCAAGTGGGTGAAACTCGATACCTCGCCGGGGGAGCCGTTTCCGCCAAGGTGACAGTGAGGACGCCAACGGAGCAAGAGCAGCAGATCAATAGCCTGCACAAGCAGGCTACTGCCGCTGCTGGCGACAAGGACTTCGCCAGCGCCGTAACGCACCTTGAAGAAGCGCAACAGCTCATGGCAACGGCATCCGTTGACTACGAGGTGGAGCGCTACCTGCGTCTACCCAACTACCTTCAGCAGGCGGGTCGCATGGCCGATGCCGAAGCCATTTTCGAAGAGCTGTTGGCAACACGGCAGCAAGGCCATGAGCAAGCCGCTATTCACAACCAGATGCGTATCGCCTACAACCGTGAAAAGCGCTATGACCTCGCTTTTCTCCACGGCATGCAACACATCCTCTGGCGGTGCGTGGATTATGCTGAGCAGGATGGAGCCCCAGAGGGTTGGCAGTCCCGCGAGTATTGGGCTCCAGAGCTCGAAAAACTGCTGAAGCGTGCCAAGCGCCCAGACTTACGGGAGGCAGCGCTGGAGGCACTTACGCCGTTTCTGGTTGAGCCAGGTCGAGAGACATTGGCCAGCACTATGCGTGCCATGCAAGAGCTCTTCGATACCCAGCATGGTGCCAATGACATGCAAAGGCCCCAGAGGCAAGACACTTAGCGACCTAAGGAAAAGAAGCCTGCCACGCGGGAAGCGCCGCGCTAGCCCTCACCAACGCCAGGATCAGCGAAGGGGGCATCAGCCATGCCGAGGGCAGGCTTGACCAGAGTAATGCAGAGGTGATGAAGCCGAGGGGATTGGTGGCAGCGATCTACCCATCACTGCCTCCGCCATGCAGAGTGGGTCACCTGGGTAGAGGCCCCCTGCATGGTCGGAACCTTCAGTATAGGGTAGAGCGCATCCACTGGCATAAAGCGTGGGTGAGGCAAACTGCCTTCGGCAGTGTCTGGAATTGAAGTAGCCATCCCACTGAGTGGAAAATACCGATTCCCCATTATCGTGCGTCAGAGGCCGGAATTATCGCGCGCCCCTACAAAAATGAGCAAAGAAATTATCGATATCCTAGTAGAGATACGAGACAACCAGCGATATGCCATCCGCATGCAAGAAGAGGCAATTCATGCGAACAAAATCGGCTTGGAAGAACTCGAGAGGCAGTCGAAGGAAGCAACAGACTTACAAAAGAGAGCCGAGAAAAGGGGGAGATATTTTTTATTTTCTTTCGGCATGCTCCTTATGGTTTTAGGCGCCACTCTCATAGCACTAGAGTTGATATAACCGTTCTTACTCCGGCTCAGTAAACCTAAGTGTCTTTAGTGACAAGCAATACCCCATGAAGCTACCCCTTCGCCCCACACCGCCCCGCCCGCGTTACATTGGCCAGCAGCAGGCTGCCGGTGGCGGGATCGGGAATCAGCGTGCAGTCGATATCGTAGAGCCGGCGTACCAGGCCGGTAGTGACGACCTCGCTCGGTGGACCTGAGGCCACCAGTTGGCCGTTGTGCAGCGCCAGCAGGTGGTCGGCGTAGCGGCAGGCGCTGGCCAGGTCGTGGAGTACCATCACCACGGTACGCCCGCCGGCGGCGAGCCTTCGCACCAGTTCGAAGACTTCGATCTGGTGGCCCAGGTCTAGCGCCGAGGTCGGTTCGTCGAGCAGCAACAGTGGCGTTTGCTGGGCGATGGTCATGGCGATCCAGGCGCGCTGGCGCTGGCCGCCGGAGAGCGTGTCCAGGGTACGTTCTGATAGTTCCATCACGTCCGCCGCCACAAGGGCCTCGCGCACCACCTCCTGATCCTCGGCCGACCATTGCCGCAGCCAGCCCTGGTGAGGCTGGCGACCGAAGCGCACCAGTTCGGCGACGGTGGGCCCCTCCGGGGCGACCGCCTCCTGTGGCAGCAGGGCCAGGCGGCGCGCCAGTTCGCGTACCGGGAGCTGCTGGATGTCCTTGCCATCGAGCAGTATCGCCCCCTGGCTGGGGGCATGCAGCCTGGCCAGGCCGGCCAACAGGGTGGACTTGCCGCAGCCGTTGGGCCCGACGATGGCGGTGACCTGCCCCGCCGGTAGCGCCAGCGCCAGGTCGTCGATGATCGTCGCGCGGCCGTAACACAGCCGCAGGTTGCGGGTGGCGAGTTCGTGTCGGGTCATGCCAGGTTCCTCGAGGCCGGTCTCAGCAGTATCCACAGCAGCCATGGGCCTCCCACCACAGCGGTGACGATGCCCACCGGGATCTCGATGGGAGCGAGCAGCACTCTGCCTGCCAGGTCGGCCAGCACCATCACCAGCGCCCCGGCCAGCGCCGAGGCAACCACCGGCACGCCCCGCGGCGAGGAGAGCGAGCGGGCGATCTCGGGGCCGATCAGGCCGACCAGCCCCACCGGGCCGGCCACCGCGACCGCCAGGCCGGTGAGCAGTACCGAGACCACCAGCACCTGCCAGCGCCGCCGCGCGACATGGATGCCGAGCGTGATGGCCACGGCATCGGAAAAGCGCAGCAGCGAAAGCGAGCGGGTCAGCCCTAGCGCGGCGGCAAGGCCGAACGTCAGCCCCATGGCGAGCAGTGTGACGGCAACGGCCGGCCGGGCATTGAGCGAGCCGACGGTCCAGGGGTAGGCGGCATTGGCGGTGTCGATGGCGACCTTGGCCAGCAGCAGTTGGGTGATAGCGCCAAACACGGCGCCGACGCCTATGCCGGCGATGATGAAGCGATAGCCGCGGGTACCGCCGCCTGCCGCCAGGCCGAAGGTGATTGCCGCGGCGGTAGCCGCCCCCGCCAGGGCCATGGCGGGGGGCGCCAGGGAAACACCAAGGCCGACCACGGAAGCCACGGCAAAGGCGGTGGCGCCGTTGTCGATACCGATGATACCCGGCGTGGCCAGGCGGTTGCGTGCCAGGGTCTGCATCAAGCAGCCCGCCACACCAAAGGCGGCTCCGGTCAGGCAGGCGGCGGCAAGCCGCGGCAGGCGCAGCTCCTGCACCAGGAACACGGCCATCATCTCGCCGCGCCCGACGAGGGCCGGCAGCACCGCCCGAGGCGCCAGGCCGCTGCTACCCATGGCGAGATAGGCAAGTGACGCCGCTACCAGCGCTGCCAGCAGAAGCAGGCAGGCCGTGAAGGCGCGCCGGTCGATCAACAGGCTGCAGGGCACGGCATCGCCCGGGGACAGCCACGCCAGGCGCCAATGCCCCTCAGCCGCGGTTACGGTAGTGGCGTCGTCGCACTGCGTGTCAGCGGACCGCTGCCGGAACTCGCTCTCGACTGGCATATCACAGCCCATGGTGGCTCTTCCTTCTCTCATGGCTTCGTCCTAGAGGGTCGGCATACGGCGCGCCCGCACCACGGCGACCAGCACCGGCGCGCCGCACAGTGCAGTGAGAACGCCCAGCGGCAGCTCCGAGGGCGCGACCAGCAAACGCGAGATAATATCTGCCGTGATCACCATCAGCGGCCCCAGCGGCAGGCACAGCCATAGCGTACGGCGGATATCGGGGCCGGCCAGGGCGCGGGCCGCAAACGGCACCACCAAACCCACGAAGGCGATGGGGCCGGCCGTGGCGGTGGCGGCGCCCACCAGCAGTGCCACGACCACGATGACCAGCAGCCGAATCAAGCCGGGGCGATGCCCCAGGCCACTGGCGACCCGCTCGCCCAGCGACAGCGCGGCCAGCGGGCGCGCCACGGCAAGAATCAGCGCAACCGCCACCAGCAGGCTGGGCATGAGGGCGACAAGATGCTCGAGCCGACGCCCCGCCAGGCTGCCCACGATCCAGAAACGGATCTCGTCGGCGGCGCGCTGGTCGAACAGCAGCAGCAGCGAGGTGAGCGAAAGCAGCAGTCCCGTGAGGGCGGCACCGGCCAGCACCAGCCGGACCGGGTCGTTGCCGGCACCGCTTACCCGAGCCACACCGAGTACGCAGAGACAGCCCGCCATGGCGCCGAGCTGCGCCACACCGATCCGCATCGTCGTTGCCGTGGCGCCAAGCACCAGCGCCAGCGCCACGGCAAAGGCGGCGCCAGCGCTGACACCGAGCAGCCCCGGTTCGGCCAGGGGGTTGCGGGTCACCGCCTGCAGCAGGGCGCCAGCCACGCCAAGCGCCATGCCGACCACCAGGCCAACCAGGGTGCGCGGCAGGCGCAGCGATTCCAGCACGAACCTGGCTTCCGGGTCGCCCTGTCCCATGAGTACGGCCCTCGCCCTAGCCGGACCGACATCGCCGGCCCCCAGCAGCAGGCTCGCCAGGCAGACCAGCGCCAACAAGACCGACAGACTCGCCATCGCTCTATAGAGCCGGCGGTCCGGGAGCAGGCCCGAGTGCTGCATTGCCAACATCAGGGTGACAGCGCGGCGTCTAGCTGGTCGAGGATGGCCTGGGCCGCCAGCGGGCCGGTGGCGCTCGTCCAAAGCTGGCCGTCAACCGGCACGACCCGGTCGCGGGCGACCACATCGAGCCGCGCAAAGGCCGGCGACGCCTTGGCGGCCTCCAGCGCCTCGCGCCCCTCTTCATTGAGGGTTGCCAGGAACAGCCAGTCGGCATCGACGCGGGAAAGGTTCTCGAAGCTGAGCGGGTCACTGTGCGGCACGCCCTCACGCACCAGGCCGGCATCGTGAATCGCCACACCGGCGGCGCGCAGCAGCCCGGCGGTGAATAGCGCTTCGGACATGACCATGGGTCCTTGCGGCATCCAGCGCACCAGCACGGCGCTGGGCCGCTCGTCGGTCGCTATGCGCTCGGCAAGTTCTGCCGCGCGGGCGTCGACGTCATCCAGCGCCGCTTCGCCTTCCGCCTCGCGTCCCAGGGCCTGGGCAAACAGGCGCGTCTCGCTGCGCCAGGCTTCGGGATCAAGCCCTTCGTTCCGGGGTACGACGGTAGGCGCCATGCGCGAAAGCAGCCGATACTGCGCCTCTGCCAGCTGTGGCGGGGCCAGGATCAGGTCCGGCTCGAGGGCGAGCACGGCCTCGAGGTTGATCTCGCGCACTACCCCGACGATGGCGATATCGTCGAAGTGCGGCGCCAGGTAGCGCGCCACGTTGTCACCACCACGGGTGGTGACGGCACCCAGCGGCTTTACCCCGGTCGCCACCGCCACGTCCAGGGCTCCCTCATGGAGGGTGACCACACGCTGCGGGGCTTCCGGCACCGTCACCGCGCCATAGGCGGTTTCCACGCTGCGCTCGGCCCAGGCCGACAGCGGCATCAGCGCGAGCAGGGCCGCGGTCAGCAGGGTGCCAGCCATCGCCTTGTCGCAGAATCGCCCAGTTCCCATTCGAGCCTCCTCGTGACAGATTGATATTTAATAAGAATCATTATCACAAACTGCCCAACCACACCGCCATGCAACGATACGTTGCCGAAGATGCAACGCCCCACAAGGAGGAATAATGTTAACAAGAATCGTTTTCATTAGGCATGCCGCCGGATACACTGCTGCTCGTGCTGCAACTCTCACCTACTTTTCACGCGCACCTACGCGGGGATTGCCATGTACGCTCTCGACGAGCTGCTCGCCTTCGATCATGTCATGCGCTCCGGCAGCCTGACCCGCAGCGCTCGTACCCTTGACCTGGCCAAGTCGACGCTGAGCCGACGTATCTCCCAGCTCGAGCGCCAGTTGGGGCAGCCACTGCTGCGTCGCCAATCGAATCGGCTCCTGCCCACCGAGGCGGGACAGCTCTTTCATGCCTACTGCCGCCAGATTCTCGAACTCGCCGAACAGGGCCGACAGGCGCTGGACGAGCTGAGCGAGGAAGTCAGCGGTGAGTTGCGTGTGGCCACGCACAACGCCCTGGCGCGCAGCTGGCTGTCCAAGTCGCTGGCAGCGTTCATGGATTGCCATCCCGGAATACGTCTCACGCTGCAGACCTCTACCACGCCCCCCCTGTCCGCAGATACCCAGGCAGTGACCGTATGGCTGGGAGAGGTCCCCGGCTGCGAACTGCGCCAGGAAACCCTCGGCTGGCTCGGCCGCGGCCTGTACGGCCACCCCGACTATTTCGCTCGCTGCGGCGAGCCACGACACCCCAGTGAGCTGCCCCGACACGCCTGGATCGACCTGCTCGGCGAAACCGAACAGGGGCTCACGCTCACCCACCCGGCCCGGGGGGAGTTTCACTTCCAGCCACCGGATTCGCGCTTTCGTGTCGACCAGCACACGCTGCAAGGCGATGCGATCGCCCGAGGCCATGGCCTCGGCATGATGCCTCACTGGCTGGCGACCATGCGTGAGCGCGCTCACCCCGGATCGCTGGTCCACTGCCTGCCGGAGTGGAGCGCCACGCCTGTTCCCGTGACGCTGCTTTACGCCTTCGGCCCTCGACCACGCCGCGTCACCGCACTGCTCGATTGCCTGCACCAGTCCGTGCCATCCGAGTGGCGCCCTGCCGGACCCAGCCAAGTTCGCGGCGCCTCACCGGCCGAATCCTGCCAGTTGGGCGTTGCGGATACCGCAACGAATCGTTGTGGCTTCTCTCCCTGAGCAAAGGAAACATTCCGCAATAGAATTACCTGCGTTTGATAATCAATCTCATTAAATTCCGTATCAAGCAGGTGACCCCATGCCCTCCATCCGCCGCACCGCACTGGCTATCGCGATCGCCAGTACGCCTTTCCCATTTTTCGCCCAGGCGCAGGACACTGCCCCCCTCGACAGCATCGTCGTCACCGCCGCCGGCTTCGAGCAGGCGCTCAACGACGCTCCTGCCAGCATTTCCGTCGTCACCCGGGAAGCGCTGGAGCGCCAGCGCTATGCGAACATCGCCGAAGCGATCAAGGATGTGCCCGGCGTGGACGTGCGCTCGGGAACCGGCAAGACCGGCGGGTTGAACGTCGGCATTCGCGGAATGCCGAGCGACTACACATTGATACTCATCGACGGCCGCCGCCAGAACACCTCGGGCAGCGTGACGCCCAACGGCTTCGGCGAGACCTCGACCAGCTTCATGCCACCGCTGTCGGCCATCGAACGCATCGAGGTGATCCGCGGCCCCATGTCGACCCTGTATGGCTCCGACGCCATGGGCGGCGTGATCAACATCATCACCCGCCCCGTCAGCGATACCTGGACAGGCAGTGTCTCCGTGGATACGACCTTCCAGCAGCACCGGGACGCGGGCAATTCACAGGGCATCAATCTCTATACCTCCGGCCCGCTGGTCGATGACCGCCTCGGCCTGCAGCTGCGTGGCCGGCTGTTCGATCGTGACGCCTCCGAACGCATGATTCCCGAAAGCGCCGGACGCGATCCGCGCCCCTCCGAGGCGCGCATCTACTCGCTTGGCGGTCGCTTGACGCTGCGTGCCGACGACAGCAACTCGGTCTGGCTGGATGCGGAGCGCGCCCGCCAGACCTACGCCAACGACGATTGCCGCCTGGGCACACTGGACGGCACCAACCGGGCGACCTGTGCTCCCGAGCCGGGTCAGTTCTGGGGCTATGAGGATGAGTTGCGCTTCAATCGCGACCAGGTGGCCATCGGCCATACCGGGCGCTTCGAGGCAGGGACACTGGAGAGCAGCGTTACCCACAACACCACCGAAACCCTGGGGCGCACCCTGCCGGCCGGCAGTGCACCGGCCTACGGCTACGAAGCCCAGGGAGGCGAGCCGCGGCTACTGGAGAACCGCGATATCGTCGTCGATACCAAGCTCACCCTGCCGATCGATGCCCACATGGTGACCCTGGGCGGCCAGTACATCGATGCGCGGCTGGAGGATGGCGCAGCCGGCAATCAGGCCTTCGAACAGCAGAGCTGGGCGCTGTTCGCCGAGGACGAGTGGTGGCTGCGCGATGACCTGGCGCTGACCCTGGGCGGCCGCTATGAGCACCACGACGCCTTCGGCGGCCACTTCAGCCCCCGCGGCTACCTGGTGTGGAACACCAACGACCGCTGGACGCTCAAGGGTGGCGTGAGCCGCGGCTACAAGACGCCGACGCTCAACCAGCTGCATGACGGCATCACCGGCTTCACCAACCAAGGGGAGACGATCACCATCGGCTCGCCCGAGCTCGAACCCGAGAAGAGCACCAACTACGAACTCGGCGCCATCTACGACAACCTGGATGGCTTGAGGGTCAGCGGCACCGCCTTCTACAACCGCTTTACCGATCGCATCGCCGATGGGGCGGAAATTGCCAACTGCCTGCATCCGGACGGCAACGTCCCCGGCTGTATCAGCGTGGGCAACTTCTCCCAGCAGACCGGCTTTTCTCAGTTGATCAACATCGACGAAGCGGAAACCCGGGGCATCGAGCTGGAGGCGCGCTATCGCATCGCTCCCGCCTGGGAAGTGCGCGGCGGCTATACCTACACCGATACCGAGATCACCTCCGGCGAGGAGGAGGGCCTGCTGCTCACCAACACGCCCAGGCACAAGCTCACCGCCAGCCTGGGCTGGGACGTGACCAACAGGCTCAACGCCACCCTCGAAGGCGAGTACTACTCCTCACGGGAGCGCTTCACCGACGGCATACCGGAGAGCGGACAGAACCTGGCGATGTACGAGCAGGTGGGCAACACGCTGGATGGCTACGAGCTGTTTCACCTGCGCACCACCTATCGGTTCACCGATCAGGTCCGCCTGACCGGCACGATCTACAACCTGCTCGACAAGGACTTCGGCGCGGCCGACAGCTACGAGTGGCAGGGCGATACCTACCAGGCCTATCGCTTTACCCAGACCGGCCGCGCCACCGATGGCGTCGCCCTGGACGGCCGCAGCTTCTGGCTCTCCGCCACCTACGAGTTCTGACAGCAACGACTAGTGCTGCTTACCTCAACCACTTGCCCCGGCCCAGCCGGGGCTTTTGTTGCCAACACCTTCCTTGCGGGCACTGCATTGCGCTGACGCGTTCAAGTCCCCAGCAGGCGTTCGCCCCCCAGCCAGATCAGCCGCAGGGCGAGCAGGGTCAGGGTCCACTTGAAGAGGACATCGAAGCGATGATCGGTGACGCGATGCAGTAGCCGCAGCCCCGCCCAGGTGCCCACCACACCGGCCGCCACCATGGCCAGGATCAGCCAGAGCCAGTCGCGGAAGACGAAGCCGGCGAAGCCGAAAACGAAGGCCTTGGTGAGGTGCTGCAGCGTCATGCAGGTGGCGAAGGTGGCCACCCGCGGCAGCCGCTCGGCGATGCCCTGCTTGATGAAGGAGGCCACCAGTGGGCCGCTGGCCCCCACCAGGCTGGAGAGCAGCGTCGTCACCGCACCGGCGATCACGGTACCCGTGCGCCCCACCGCCCGCTGGGGCAGGCCCGGCCCCCAGCAGGAGTAGAGCACGAAGGCGGCGATACAGAGTTCCAGCACGCCTGGTGGCAGGCGAACCAGGAGCCAGGCCGCTACCAGCGCACCCACGACCACGCCGGGCAGGAAGGCGGCGATCACGGGCATCCGGATATGACGCCGGGTCATCACCGCCCTGCCACCGTTGGAGCCGAGCTGAACCATGCCGTGTACCGGAATCAGCGCCGTGGCCGGCATCACCTGGGCCATGACGATGATCAACAGCGTACCGCCACCGATGCCGGCTGCGGCGGAGAGCGCCGAGGTCAGTGCCGACAGCGCCACCAGCCCCAGGTTGAGCCCGCCCGACAGCGGCGAGAGCAGCTCCAGCATCAGTCGCGGCGTCTCACTCGATACGCCCCTCCTCGACGCCGTGGCAGGCCACTTCGCTGCCGTCGTCGCGGGCGATCAGCAGCGGCACCTCGGCCTTGCAGCGCGCATTGGCATGGGGGCAGCGCGGATGGAAGGCACAGCCCGAGGGCGGATGCACCGGGTTGGGCACCTCGCCCTGGATCGTGGTGCGCTCCTTGCCGCCTCCTTCCAGCGACGGCACCGCAGCCAGCAGCATCTTCGAGTAGGGGTGATGCGGGTTGGCGAAGAGCTGGTCGGAGGGAGCGATCTCGGCGATGCGTCCCAGGTACATCACCGCGATACGGTCCGACATGTGCTTGACCACCGCCATGTCGTGGCTGATGAACAGGTAGGTCAGGCCGTACTCGTCCTGCAGGTCGCGCATCAGGTTGAGGATCTGCGCCTGCACCGAGACATCCAGTGCCGAGGTGGGTTCGTCGCAGATCATGAACTCCGGCTCGTTGGAGAGCGCCCGGGCGATGGAGATGCGCTGGCGCTGGCCGCCGGAGAACTCGTGGGGGTAACGCAGCGCATCCATGGGGGACATGCCCACCTGTTCGAGCAGCTCGCCCACGCGGCGGCGGCGGTCGGCACTGCTCATCTCGGGGCGAAAGAAGCGCAGCGGCTCGCCGATGATAGTGCCAACGCGCCAGAGCGGGTTGAGGCTGGCGTAGGGGTCCTGGAAGATCATCTGGAAACGCTTGCGCAGGCTGGCCGCCTGGCGGCCGGTACGGTTCGCCAGGTCGCTGATGTCCTCGCCGTCGAAGACGAGGCTGCCCCGGGTCAGGCCGTACAGCCCCACCACCAGCCGGGCCACCGTTGACTTGCCGCAGCCGGACTCACCGACCAGGGCCACGGTCTCGCCGCGCCGGATGGAGAAGCTCACGCCATCCACCGCCTTGAGCGACAGCTTCTCGCTGCGCTCCAGCACCCGGTTGAGCCAGGGCTTGGAAACGTCGAAGTGGCGCGCCAGGTCCCGAGCCTCCAGAAGAACGTCGCCGCTCGCCGGTGACGGCGGCTGCTTGATCGCCGTGTCAGCGCACATGGGCATGCTCCTGTGTATCGTTCTCGTCGAGACGGGGAAGCGGATCGACGGGGTCGTGCAGCCAGCAGGCGGCCCGGCCGGCGCCTGCCGGCATCAGGTCGGGCCGTTCGCTGCGGCAGCGCTCCTGGGCGTGGGGACAGCGCGGGTTGAAGGCGCAGCCGGGGGGAATGGCCGCCAGCCGTGGCATGGAACCCTCGATCTGATAGAGCCGATGGAGGCTCTTCTCGATACCCGGGATCGAGGCCATCAAGCCCCTGGTGTAGGGGTGCTGGGGGCTGCGGATCACCTCCTCCACGGGGCCGATCTCGATCAGCCGGCCGGCATACATCACCGCCACGCGATCGGCGGTCTCGGCGATGACCCCCATATCATGGGTGACCAGCATCACTGCGGTGCCGTGGTCGGCGCAGAGCCGCTTGAGCAGGGCGAGTATCTGCGCCTGCACCGAAACGTCCAGCGCCGTGGTGGGTTCGTCGGCAATGATGAACTCGGGCCGCGCCGCCAGCGCCAGGGCGATCACCACCCGCTGACGCATGCCACCGGAGAACTGGTGCGGGTAGCTGTTCAGCCGCTCTTCCGCCGCCGGGATTCCCACCTCCCGCAGCAGCTTCAAGGCCTCCTCGCGGGCCTGCTTCTCGTTCATCGGCAGGTGGGTGCGGATGGTCTCGATCAACTGGTCGCCAATGGAGAACAGCGGATTGAGGCTGGTCAGCGGGTCCTGGAAGATCATGCCGATATGGCGGCCGCGCAACGGCACGAAGTCCTCCTCCGCCAGGTTGTCGATACGCTTGCCGGAGAGGTAGACCTCGCCCTCGGCGATACGGCCCGGGGGTTCCAGCAGCTGGATCACGGCGTTGCCGGTCATCGACTTGCCGGCACCGGATTCACCCACCACGCCCAGCACCTCGCCGGGGGCGATATCGAAGGAGACGTCGTCCAACGCCACCAGGGTGCCGTGGCGGGTGGGAAACTCCACCCGCATATGGCGCACGCTGAGTACCGGTTCTTGCTGAAGCGTCGCATCGTCGAACTTGTGGCTCGGCGACTGGCCGCTCTGTTCACCTGGGCCGGCATGGGTAACGGCGCCTTTCTTATCGGAGCTTGGGGTTGAGGATGTCACGCAACCAATCTCCCAGCAGGTTGACGGAGAGCGCCAGCATCAGCAGCGCCACCCCGGGGAAGAGCAGGATCCACCACTCTCCCGAGAACATGTAATCCTGGCCAACCCGGATCAGGGTCCCCAGGCTCGGCTGGGTGGCCGGCATGCCGACCCCCAGGAAGGACAGCGTGGCCTCGGCGATGATCGCCAGCGCCAGGCCGATGGTGCCGATGACCAGCACCGGTCGCATCACGTTGGGCAGGATGTGCTGGAACAGCAGCTTGCGCGCCGGCAGGCCGATCACCCGGGCCGCCTGAACGTATTCCTTGTTCTTCTCCACCATGGTCGCCCCGCGCACCGCCCTGGCGTACTGCACCCAGTCGGAGAGCCCGATGGCGATGATCAGCACGATGATCGCCACCTCGGCGTGCATCGAACGCGGCAGGAAACCGCGGATCACGCCGAAGATCAGCAATGCCATGAGGATCGACGGGAAAGTCAGCTGCACATCGGCGATGCGCATGATCAGGGCATCGCGCCAGCCGCCGCGGAAACCCGCCATCAGCCCCAGGGCGGTACCCAGCGCCAGGGCGAAGATCACCGCCGCGAAGCCCACCAGCAATGAAATGCGCGAGCCGTAGAGTATCGCCGAGAAGACGTCCCGCCCCTGGCTGTCGCTGCCCAGCAGGTAGAAGTTGCCGGTGAAGTCCGACGTCGTCAGCGGCGGCGTGAAGGCATCGATCAGCTCCAGCTGGCGCGGATCGAAGGGGTTCTGCGGCGCGATCCAGGGCGCAAACAGGGCCGCAGCGAACATGATCAGCGTCACCAGGGTAGCCACAATGACAACCGGCTGGTTCTTCCAGGAATGGACGATGTCGCTGTCGAGGAAAGTGCGCAGCTTGCCCGGCGGCTTGGGCGCGACCGGGGTCGCCTCGGCGCGTTGAAGTTCCTGGCTCATTTGCCACCTCCCTGCGCGCGCAGGCGCGGATCGACGGCGTAGTAGAGCAGGTCCACCACCAGGTTGATGACCACGAACACCAGCGCGATCATCATCAGGTAGGCGGCCATGACCGGCACGTCGACGAAGCGCACGGCGGTGATGAACAGCGCACCGACACCGGGCCACTGGAACACCGTCTCGGTGATGATGGCGAAGGCGATAATGGTGCCGAGCTGCAGGCCGATGATGGTAATCACCGGGATCAGCGTGTTCTTCAGCGCGTGGCGCAGGTTGACCACCCGATCCGACAGCCCCCGGGCCCGGGCGAACTTGATGTAGTCGGTGCTGAGCACCTCGAGCATTTCGGCACGCACCAGACGCATGATCAGGGTCAGCTGGAACAGCCCCAGGGTGATCGCCGGCAGGATCAGCGAACGCAGCCCGCTCGAAGTCAATAACCCGGTGGTCCACCAGTCGCCGATACGCACCGTTTGCCCACGGCCGAAGGCAGGCAGCCAGCCCAGCTCCACGGCGAACAGATAGATCAGCAGCACCCCGATGAGGAAGGTGGGCAGCGATACGCCGATCAGCGAGGCGGTCATGATGAAGCGCGACAGCCAGCTGCGACGGCGCAGGGCCGTGTAGATACCCAGGCCGATGCCCATGACCACGGCGAAGATCGCCGAGATGATGGCCAGCTCCAGGGTCGCCGGCAGGCGCTCAATGATCAGATCGGTGACCGGTCGCGCCGAGCGGTAGGAAATGCCGAACTCGAACTGGGCGGCATTGACGATGAAATGATAGAACTGCACCACTACCGGCTGATCGAGACCCAGGCGTGCCCGCAACGCGGCACGATCGGCCTCGGTGGCCTCCTGCCCCAGCATGTTGAGCACCGGGTCGCCCACGTAGTGGAACAACGAGAACGAGATGAGCGCGACCACAAACATCACGAAGATGGCCTGCAGTACACGCTGTATTAGAAATGCAAGCATGGGATTACCACATTAGTTAGCCCCCCGGGCGCTTGTGGCGGCCGGGGGGCTGGTTTGCATCGTTGACTTAGTTGTTGAAACGCAGGTACTTGAAGTGCGGCGTATTCTCGCTCTGCACCTGGAAGTCGATATCGTCACGCATCGACCAGGTCAGCATCTGGTGGTGGATCGGGATATAGACGATCTCGTCATGCACGATCTGCCACGCTTCCGCGATCATCTCGTTGCGCGCTTCCTCGTCGGTCTCCTGGCCCATGGCCACGGTCAGCTCATCGACACGCTCATCGGAGTAACCGGTGAAGTTCCAGGTGCCGAGGTCGTCCTGCTTGGTGTGGTAGAGATAGTTGAAGACGTATTCCGAATCCATGGTGGGCACACCCCAGCCCAGCATGTAGAAGTCATACTCGCCACGGGCCAGCTCCGCGAAGTGCAGCGAGCGGGTCTGGGCCGCCAGGTCCACGGTAATCCCGATGCGCGCCAGCATGCTGACCACGGCCTGGCAGATCTGCTCGTCATTGACGTAGCGGTCGTTGGGGCACTGCAAGGTGACGCGGAAGCCGTCACCATAGCCTGCTTCCGCCATCAGCTCGTTGGCACGGTCGAGGTCGGCGGGCAGCACTTCGTCCATCTCTTCGGTGTAGCCGTTGACGAAGGGCGGGGCGATCATGCCGGCGGGCTCGGAGTTACCGCGCATCACCGCCGTCTGGATGGTGGTGGCGTCCACCGCCAGGTTGATGGCCTCGCGCACACGACGGTCGGCAAAGGGGTTGTCGTCGGTATCGGCGGTTTCCAGGGTTGCCGCCCCCATCTGCATGCCGAGGAAGATCGTGCGGTTTTCCGCGCCCTGCTCGTTCTTGAGACCGTCGGCACTGCCCAGGCGTTCGATGTCCTGAACCGGCGTCTCCTGCAGGAAGTCGACTTCGCCGGAGAGCAGCGCCGCCACACGGGTTGAGGCCGACTCGATGGGCGTGAATACCAGGCGGGAAATTTCCAGCGGGTAGTGGTCGATGCCCCAGTAGTCGTCGTTGCGCACGAATACGGTACGCACATCGGGTTCACGGCTCTCGACACGGAAGGGTCCGGTGCCGTTGGCGTTGCGCACGGCATGGGTCTCTTCCCCTGCCGCATAGTTCTGCGGTTCCTCGACGCCGTGCTCCTCGGCCCATTCACGGCTCATGATGAACAGGTTGGTCAGGTTGTTGGGTAGCAGCGGATTCGGCTCGTGGGTAACCACCTCGACGGTGAAATCGTCGGTTGCACGGACCTCGGAAATGGAGGTCAGCAGGCCACGCATGTCGGCGTGCTCATGGCGGGCGCGGTTGAGCGAGAACACCACGTCATCGGCGGTCAGCGACTGCCCCTCGTGGAAAGTCACGCCTTCACGGATCTTGAACACCCAGACGGTGGGCTCATCTTCCTTGACGTGCCATTCGGTGGCCAGGCCAGGCTGGTACTCCACGTCCATGTCCTGATAGAGCAGGGTGTCGAAAATCTGATGATTGACCGAGTGGGTCGGCCCCTCGTTCTGGGAGTGGGGATCCATGGTCAGACTGTCCGCGGAGCGGGTCCAACGCAGGGTCTCTGCATGGGCGGCAGTCGCCAGCATTGCACCGATCACGGCGCTAGCCAGTAAGGTCTTCTTGAGCAGCATCTTGTTATTCCTCAATCGAGCGTTTGATGGGCGAAAGCCCTGGTAGTGTTCTCCCATACCTTAGCCAATAATGCCAGTCTCGCACGGCGAGAGGCTTTCAGCGTTATTTCGACTATCAATAGTTGCTTTTTTTCCAAAGCGCCCTTTACCTGGGTGGAATGCCTCGATGGGCACAGAAAAAACCGACCATCGTCGATACCGAACAGGGAAATGCCGGAGGAAAAACAATGAAACTACTGGAGGTTCGCGTACCCCCCGAATGGGTCGACTACAACGGCCATATGAACGATGCCGAATATGCCAGGGCCTTCTCTCTGGCAGTGGATACGCTAATGGAGCAGCTCGGCCTCGATGCCGAGGGACGTGAGCGACTGGCGTACACCCTCTACACCCTGGAGACGCATCTCTGCTACCACCGAGAGGTCCTTCAAAATCAAGCCTTGAGCGTAGAAGCCCTGCGTCTCGACCACGATGCCAAGCGGCTGCATGCGTTCTTCTCCATGCGCGATGACCAGGGCGAGCTGCTGGCCACCAGCGAGCAGATGCTGATGGGCATCGATACCCGGAGCCGCCGCCCCGCACCCTTTCCGCCCGAGGTAGCCGAAGCGATCGCCGCCCTGCCGCAGGCCGAAGCCGACGCCTGGCCGTCGGCGGCCGGACGACGCATCGGCATACCGCAAAAGTAAGGGAAACCGCGTCGAAACTCACCGCATAAGCAGTTGCATCCCCAAGATAAACACTCATGAACATTAAATTGACACCAATGTACATTGGTATCTATTGTTGTTGAATAGACAACAAGAAGATGGAGGCCGGGGCATGGCCAACGATCCGCTGCTGCAGCCCTTCCAGCTCAAGCACCTCACGCTTAAGAATCGGCTGATGATGACGTCCCACGAGCCTGCCTATCCCGAGGATGGGATGCCCAAGGCGCTTTATCGTGAATATCATGTCGAGCGAGCCCGGGCCGGGCTGGGCCTGACCATGACTGCAGGATCAGCAGCGGTAGCCAAGGACAGCCCCCCGGTGTTCAACAACATCCTGGCCTACAAGGACGAAGTTGTGCCCTGGATGCGTGAGCTTACCGATGCCTGCCACGAACACGGCACCGCGGTAATGATCCAGTTGACCCACCTGGGCCGGCGCACCCGCTGGGACAAGGGCGACTGGCTGCCGGCGGTATCGGCCTCGCATCGCCGTGAAGCCTCCCACCGCGCCTTTCCCAAGCAGGTGGAGGAGTGGGACATCGAGCGTCTGATCCGCGACTACGCCGATGCCGCCGAGCGCATGTACGCCGCCGGCCTCGACGGCATCGAGCTGCAAGCCTACGGCCACCTGATGGATCAGTTCTGGTCGCCGCTGACCAATACCCTCGAGGGGCCTTACGGGGGCGACCTCGACAACCGGCTGCGCTTCACCTTCGACGTGCTGCGTGCCATTCGTCAGCGGGTCGGCGAAGCGTTCATCGTCGGGGTGCGCTATACCGGCGACGAGATGCTGCCGGGTGGGCTCACGGCAAGCGACGGGATGGCGATCTCGCGGCGCCTGAAGGAGAGCGGCCTGGTCGACTTCCTCAACGTGGTGCGCGGGCATATCGACACCGACGCCGGGCTCACCGACGTGATCCCCATCCAGGGCATGCCGAGCGCCCCGCACCTCGACTTCGCCGGGGAAATCAAACGCCAGGTAGACTTCCCTACCTTTCATGGCGCCAAGATCCAGGACGTCGCCACCGCCCGCCATGCCATCGCCTCGGGCAAGGTTGACATGATCGGCATGACCCGCGCCCACATGGCCGACCCGCACATCGTGCGCAAGATCATGGAAGGCCGCGAGGAAGAGATCCGCCCCTGCGTCGGCGCCAACTACTGCCTCGACCGCATCTACCAGGGCGGCGCCGCCTACTGCATTCACAACGCCGCCACCGGGCGCGAGACCACCATGCCCCACACCATCCCCAAGGCCGCGCAGCAGCGCCGGGTGGTGATCGTCGGCGCCGGCCCCGCGGGGCTGGAGGCCGCCCGGGTCGCCGGCGAACGGGGCCATTCAGTGGTGGTGCTGGAAGCCGCCAGCGATGCCGGCGGACAGGTGCGTCTCACGGCGCAGAGCGAGCGTCGCCGCGAGATGATGGGCATCATCGACTGGCGCCTGGCCCGCTGCGAGGCGCTCGGTGTCGAGATCCGCTACAACGTCTGGGCCGAGGTGGAGGACGTGCTCGCCGAGAAGCCGGACGTGGCGATCGTGGCCACCGGCGGCTATCCCATGGAGGACCAGCCTGAGGTCGGCCGCGAGCTGGTGATCAACACCTGGGATATCCTTTCCGGGCACGTGGCGCCGGGAAGCCGGGTATTGCTGTTCGACGATGCCGGCGATCATGCCGCCATGCAGGCGGCGGAGATCATCGCCGCCAGCGGGGCCGAACTCGAGATCATGACGCCGGACCGCACCTTCTCGGCGGAAATCATGGCCATGAACCTGGTGCCCTACATGCGCGCACTGCAACGCCCCAACGTCACCTTCACCCCCACCTACCGACTGAAGTCCGTGCAGCGGGAAGGCGGCGAGCTGCTGGCCAGGATCACCAGCGACTATGCGGTGCAGGATCAGCTGGACCTGGACCAGGCGCGGCGCGTCGACCAGGTGGTGGTCAACTATGGCATCACGCCGATGGCCGACATCTACTTCGAGCTCAAGCCGCATTCCAGCAACGGCGGCGAAGTGAACTACGACAATTTGATCGCCGGCCAGCCCCAGGCGGTTGTGCGTAACCCGGACGGCAGCTTCCAACTGTTTCGCATCGGCGATGCCGTCGAGTCACGCAACACCCATGCAGCAATCTACGATGCTTTGCGGCTGGTGAAGGATATCTAGAGGCGCTTGACGAAAAGTGCCTGCGCTCGAAGACTTTTCGTACAAGGCCTAGTGAACGGAGACATCAGCTGATGCCGAGTGGCACCGACCGCGACACCAAATGGAAAGGCTCCCGCGATGCCTGGCTCGACGCCGCCTTCGAACTGCTGCTCGATTCCGGCGTGGATAGCGTACGCATCCTGCCGCTGGCGAAGCGGCTCGACGTCTCGCGAACCAGCTTCTACTGGTTCTTCAAGGATCGCGATGCGCTGCTGGACGCCCTGATCGAGCGCTGGCGGGAGAAGAACACCCAGGGCCTGGTGCAGCAGACCGAGGCCTACGCCGAGAGCATCACCGAAGCGATCCTCAACGTCTTCGACTGCTGGCTGGACCACGCCCTCTTCGACTCCCAGCTGGAGTTCGCGATGCGCAGCTGGGCGCTGCAGTCGGACCAGGTGGCGAGGGCAGTCGATGCCGCGGACGAGGCGCGCATCAACGCGCTGACACATATGTTCGAGCGCTTCGGCTACGCGCCGCTGGCCGCCAACGTGCGCGGCCGCACCATCTACCTGACCCAGATCGGCTATATCTCGATGAAGACCCAGGAAGCGCTCGAGGTGCGCATGCAGCGCATCCCCGCCTACGTCGAGATCTTCACCGGGCAGGTGCCGCAGACCCGCGAGCTGCAGCGCTTCCAGGCTAGGCATGTTCATGCGTCGGAAGCCATCTCCTAGTTACACCCCCCGCCCATCAATTGCTGCCCAAGAAAGCTGAACGCCAGCGCTTGCATGTGGGCGCGCTGACGGTTGTCCGCCGCACCGCCGTGGCCGCCCTCGATATTCTCGTAATAGAGCACTTGGTGCCCCTGCTCGTGCATGCGCGCCATCATCTTGCGTGCATGGCCCGGGTGGACGCGGTCGTCGCGGGTGCTGGTCAGCAGCAGCAGCGGCGGGTAATCGGCGCCCGAGTCGAGGTTGTGGTAGGGCGAGACATCGCGCAGGAAGGCGTCCCAGTCGTCGCCGTCGGGGGCGCCGTACTCCGCCATCCACGAGGCACCGGCCAGCAACAGGTGATAGCGGCGCATGTCGAGCAGCGGCACCTGGCACACCACGGCGCCCAGCAGCTGCGGGTAGCGCGTCAGCATGTTACCCACCAGCAGGCCGCCATTGGAGCCGCCCTGGATGCCCAGCCGCTGCGGCGAGGTGACGCCGCGCTCGATCAGATCTTCTGCCACGGCAGCGAAGTCCTCGAAGGCCTTGTGGCGCTTCTCGCGCAGCGCCGCCTGGTGCCAGCGCGGGCCGTACTCGCCGCCGCCGCGGATGTTGGCCACCACATAGACGCCGCCCCGGCTGAGCCAGGCGCGCCCCACGCCGGGGCTGTAGCCGGGCAGCAGCGGCACCTCGAAACCGCCGTAGCCGTAGAGCAGGGTCGGATGATCGCCACTCGGCTCGAGATCACGCCGCGCCACCTGGAAATAGGGCACCGGCGTGCCGTCCTGGCTGGTGGCGAAGTGCTGGGTCACCTCGAGGCCCTCGGCATCGAACAGCGCCGGGGCCTGCTTGAGCGTCTCGAGCTCCTCGCCGACCCGGCCGTGCAGCAGCGTGGTCGGGGTCAGGTAGTCGCTGACGATGAGAAAGACATCGTCGCTCTCCTCGTCGTCCACCGCGCTCACGCTGACGCTACCCAGCGCCGGCGCGCCCGTCAGCGGCTCGGGCTGCCACTGCCCCGCTTCCGGTGTCATGACGTAGAGCCGGTGCTTGACGTCGTCGAGCACGTTGAGGATCAGGTGATGGCGGGTCCAGGTGGCGTCGGACAGCGAGGTGCGCTCGGTGGGGGTGAACAGCACGCGGAAGTCGCGCGCGCCTGCCATGAAGGCATCGAAGTTCGTGATCAGCAGGGCACCGGCGGGATGGGTGATGTCGCCGAGCGCCCAGGGCTCGCGGAGCTCCACCAGCAGCCACTCCCGGTGCACCTGCTTGTGGGCCGAGTTGGGCACCTCGATACGGCGCAGGGTGCCGTCGGCCTCGCGCAGGAAGAGCTCGCTGTCGTAGAAGGCCCGGGCGCGGCTGACGAAGTCGCGCTCGAAGCCCGGCGTGGAATCGTGGGCGGCCCCCACCGCCATGTCGTCGAGCTCGGCCTCGAAGACCGTCTCGGCCTCGGCCAGCGGCGTGCCGCGACGCCACTGCTTGACGATGCGCGGGTAGCCGGAGCGGGTAATCGAGCCTTCGCCGAAGTCGGTCTGGGCATAGACCGTATCGCGGTCGATCCAGCCCAGGCTGCCCTTGGCCTCGGGGCGATAAAAGCCATTCTGGACCCAGCGCTTCTCCACCAGGTCGAACTCGCGGGTGACATCGGCGTCGGCGCCGCCGCGGGAGAGCGACACCAGGCAATGCCGCCAGGGTTCGCCGGGCGAAGCAGGGCGCAGACAGTGGGCACCGTGCCACACCCAGTTCTCGCCCTCCTCGGCGTTGAGCGCGTCGAGGTCGATCAGCACCTCCCACTCGGGCCGCGCCTTGCGGTACTCCTCGGGAGTGGTGCGACGCCACAGCCCGCGGGGGTGATCGCGGTCCTGCCAGAAGTTGTAGAAGTGCTCGCCGCGTTTGACCACGAAGGGGATGCGGTCGTCGGCCTCGAGGATCGCCTGGAGGTCGGCGCGCAGCTCAGCGAAGCCGGGCGAATCGGCAAGCCTTGCCTGGCTCTCGGTGTTGCGTGCCTCCACCCAGGCCAAGGCGCGCTCGCCCTCGACTTCCTCGAGCCACAGGTGGGGATCGTGCTCGTCGTGCGGGTCAGCCATGGGAGTCTCCTGGTGGGCGTGGTTTGCCCACCAAGCTAGCCTGCCCAGGCCGAGGGCTCAATGGCGGAGACGCTCAGCCCCCGGTCATGTTCATGAAGCGAACCACCTGCACGTCACCGTCGGTGGTGAAATGGTGGCGCTCGGGTTTCTTCTGCATGGCCGCGACGATGGCGGCCTTGAGGCGTTCGAGGTCGCCGGGGTGACGGCGCATTACCGCGCGCAGATCGACGGAGTGCTCGTTGCCCAGACACAACAGCAGTCGGCCTTCGGCGGTGACTCGCACGCGGTTGCAGGCATCACAGAAGTTATGGCTGTGGGGCGAGATGAAGCCGATGCGCGAGTCGCTGTCGGCCATGCGGAAGTAGCGCGAAGGCCCCAGGGTGTTCTCGGTGGTGGGCACCAACGCATGGCGCGACTCAATACGTGCGCGCACCTCGTCGCTTGAGCAGAAGGTCTCGGCACGGTCGTGGCCGATGCTCTGGCCAAGAGGCATCTCCTCGATGAAGCTGATGTCCACGCCTTCGGCACGGGCAAACGCGACCAGATCGAGCACTTCGTCGTCGTTGCGCCCCTTGAGGATCACGGCATTGAGCTTGATGCGTTCGAAACCGACATCGCGGGCGGCACGAATGCCATCGATGACCTTGTCCAGGCTGCCGGTGCGGGTCAGCTCGCGGAAGCGGCCGGAATCCAGGGTGTCGAGGCTGATATTGAGACGCTTAAGGCCGCCAGCGCGCAGCGCCGGAGCGTACTTGACCAGGCCGGCACCGTTGGTGGTCATGGCGAAGTCCCGCAGTCCGTCGAGGGCACCGATCTCGGCCACCAGTCCCTCTATGCCACGACGCACCAGCGGTTCGCCGCCAGTCAGGCGGATCTTCTCCACGCCGAGTTCGACGAAGGCCCTGGACAGGGTAGCCATCTCCTCCAGGGTCAGCACCTGGGCGCGCGGAAGGAAGGTCATCTCCTCGGCCATGCAGTAGACGCAGCGAAAGTCGCAGCGGTCGGTGACCGACAGGCGAACGTAGCGGACGGTGCGGCCGAAGCCGTCGACCAGAGCGTTCATGGGGATTCCTCGGTTTTTTTCTCGGCGCTTGTTTCGATATGGGCTACCGCATCCACCGGCAGCCGGGCAATCAGGCTGCCGACCCGCTCAGCCACCGCTGTGACTTCTTCCTCGCTGTATGTCTGGCCGCGCCGCTTGCGAAAGCCTTGCTCGTAGAGCTTGACGTGCTCGGTGGCGCTGACCCCGGCATTGGCCAGGCAGTGGGTCACACAGTGCATCTGGCAGCCATCGATGGCGATGATGGGGCGACCGGAACGGGCGGTCTTTACCAGTCCGGGCACCCCACCGCCCACGCCGGCGATGCAGGACATCTCCGCCACCCCGGTATGGTCGAGTGCCAGGGCCACGTCGTTGGCCAACTGGGCCACGTCGGAGCAGCCGGAGCAAGAGTAGACCAGGGTGCGGGGTTTATTGGCGGTTCGGGACATAAGGCCTCCCTAGGCTGTGTACGTCATTCAAACTTCCGAACACAACCGGTGTTATAGCGCCGACGCCACCCTGCCAGACGACCAGCTAGTCATTCGCCAGCATGGCGTCGCGCAGCTTCTGTTCATCGAGCACCACAAGGCGCTGACGGTCGATGCTGATGACACCGCTGTCGCGCAGCTTGGCCAGCAGCCGCGACAGAGTCTCCGGCGTCATGGCAAGCTGGGCGGCCAACCATCGCTTGGGTATGGAAAGCCGCACCACCCGAGGCGACTTCGAGCGACCGGAGGGCAACTGGCGCAGGATGTAGCTGACCAGCCGCGACATGGCATCGGCCTGGGTCAACAGGGCCAGGTCCTCGAGGCGTTCGGTCAGCTCCAGCGCCAGACGGCTCATGAATTCGGCGCGGCAGGCGGGCTGGCGATCCATGATGTCGCGACAGCGCTGGGCAGGAATGGCCAGCACATGGGTACGGCGCAGCGCTTCTGCCGAATAGAGGTAGACGCCGGCGCTGGAAACCATGCTCAGCTCGCCCAGGGTGCCGCCGCGCTCCACGCAGCGGATGGTAGCCAGCCGACCATCCCCGGCAGAGCGCGCCAGACGCACGGCACCGTTGATGACGATGTAGAGCCAATGGGCCGGGGCATCCTGCCGGAACAGCCACTCGCGATTCTTCAGCGCGCGCAGCTCGGAGTCTTCCAGCAGTGAGTTGGCCTCGTCATCGTTGAGCTCGCCCAGCCAGGGCACACCATGCACCAGCTCGCGTAGCTGCTTGGGCTTGAACAGCAGGTCAGTCGACGAACTGTCCGGCGGGCAGATAGGGGTATTCATGACCTTCCTCCACGTCGGTATCGGCAGCCATCATCAGATAGCCGTGTGCCTGGCTGGCTGCCCGCAGCATGTGCGACCCCTGCCCACCAGCAAGAAAGGCTACCGGAAGGCCACCTTGCCAGTCGAGCACTACGCGCAACAGCTCACGCCGGCCCAGGTTGCCGCGCCGCGAAAAGCCGGCACGGACATTGAATTGTTGTAATGGTCCGACGGTACGCCCCTGACACCCCTGGACGAAGGGCCTGGCCAGGAGCTGCCATCCCACCAGCGACGCCACCGGATTTCCCGGCAGGCCGATGAGAGGCACCCCTTCCGGCGATCCATCGTCCAGGTAGCCGAAGGCGAAGGGCTTGCCCGGTTTCATCGCCACGCCGTGGAATACCAGCCCGCCCAGCGCATCGAGCACCGGTCGGACATGGTCCTCCTCCCCCACCGATACGCCGCCGGTACAGATCACCAGGTCGGCACTGTCGCGACTGACCACGAAGGCTTCGTGCAGTGCCTCCGCCGTATCGGCGATGATGCCCAGGTCGATCACATTGCAGCCCTGCTGCTCGAGCAACGCCTGGAGCATCACCCGGTTACTATTGTAAACCTGCCCCGGCGAGGCAGGCTCACCGGGTTCGATCAGTTCGTCACCGGTGGAAATCAAGGCCACCTTCAGCTGTGGCAATACCGGTACCTCAGCAAAACCCTGGCTCGCCAGCATCGCCAGCGCCGCGGCGTTGAGGGTAGCGCCCGCCGGCAGCAGCGCATCGCCGGCACGGTACTCCTCGCCCCGGCGGCGGATATTGGCCCCCGGTTTCGCCTCGCCGCTGACGTGCATGCGCCCTTCGCCGTCCAGCGTGACCCGCTCCTGGGGGATCACGCAGTCGGCCCCCTCGGGGACCGGTGCGCCGGTAAAGATACGCGCGCAGCCCCCTTCGGGCAGTGCCGAGACCGCGGCTCCTGCCGGCACCCGCAGGACGACGGGCAGGCCCTGCTCTCCCAGTTCCGATAGCCGCAGGGCATAGCCATCCATCGCGCTGTTGTCGATGCCAGGCATGTCCAGCCGAGCAGCCAGGTCACACGCCAGCACCCTGCCAAAAGCCTGCTCCAGCGCTACCAGCGCTTCGCCCTGGACTGGCTCGGCGGCGGCGATCATTCGCGCCCTGGCAACGTCCAGGTCGAGCAGACCTTTGGCAAGATTGGCACAGCTCATGCGCGCGCTCCTTGACCATGGTCAGGCACTTTCGGTAACTCCCGAGAGCCACACGCCTGCTGCTCGGGCATGACCATGGCGACGAAATTGCACGGCCGGGTACGCGCATCGAGCTGGCTTTCGAGAATGCCATCCCAGGCGGTGGCACAGGCCTTGGGCGAGCCGGGCATGGCAAAGATCAGTGTCGCATTGGCGACCCCCGCCACGGCACGGGACTGAATCGTGGAGGTACCAATCGTTTCGAAAGAGAGCTGGCGGAACAATTCACCGTAGCCATCAACCGAGCGGTCGAAGAGGGGTGTCAGCGCCTCCGGCGTGGTGTCACGGGTGGTGAAACCAGTACCCCCGTTGACCAGGATCACCTGGATATCATCGCGTACCACCCACTTCGAGACGACCGCGCGGATACGGTAGATATCGTCGGGAACGATGCGACGCTCCACCAGCGCATGGCCGGCCTCGGACAGACGCTCGCTGAGCAGGTCGCCGCTGCCATCCTGGTCGAAGCCACGCGTATCGGATACGGTCAGTACAGCGATGCCGAGCGGTGCGAAGGGGGTATCGGCATGAACATGGGCCATGAAAATCTCTCCTATTGCATCAGGCTTCCGGCAGCATCGTCATCGAGCGCGACTCCTTCGACACCGATCTCGGTTTCCAGTGACAGCAGGTAGTGGCGCAGGGCGCGTCGAGTCGCCTGCTCACGCAGGTTGTGACGCACACGGTCGATGACCTGCTCGAAGGCCTGCGGCTGGCCCTCGGCGCGCTCGTCGATCAGGATCACGTGCCACCCATAGCGCGAGGCCAACGGCCGCTCGTGGAGCCCCTCGGGGAGGTGCTGCAGGGCACGGTCCAGTTCACCGACGGTCTGACCCGGTGCCAGCCAGCCCAGCTCGCCGCCTTCCTCCTTCGATGGACACGCCGAGTGGCGCATGGCGAACTCGGTGAAACGCTCGGGAATGGTCTCCAGCTCCGCGATCAGCGACTCGCCGAGACGGTACTGGGCATCGCGGGCCGGCGCATCGTCCGGCGCCGCCGCCAGCAGGATGTGGCGAACGGCCAGCCGGGTCGGTTCGCTGAAACGCTCCGGCGCGGCATCGAAGAAGCGCCGACAGTCGGCCTCCGAGGGCTCCGGCACCTCCAGCTCCTGCTCCAGCAGGCTGGCGATGGCGGCGTCGTTATCGCCTTCCTCGGCTTCATCGGCCGCCACCAGGCCCAACTCGATGGCTCGCTGGAGCAGCAGCTCGCGTACCACCAGGGCACGGGCGGCCTGGAGCTGCGCCTCGCCGGCGGTTGCCGCGGGGTGGTACTGCATCTCCCGGGCAATGCTCTCCTCGTCGATGGCCTTGCCGCCGACCCTGATGGGCGGCGGGGTGACGCGGCCCGGCAGCTGTTCGATCTCGATCATTTGCATGTCATTCACCTCAATAATCTTGCCGGAGCAGGCCCGGGGACCAGGTTTCCGAGGAGGCGCTGTGAATCCTTCCCTGGACGCTACTTTTTCCATCCCTGGAAAAAGACCTCCTCGTCCACCTGTCCCCGGCCCTCTCGGTGTTGCCATTACTCGCGAAGCCGAGCGCAGCCAGCTTGTGCTTAGCCCCGGCGGCGGACCAGCTGGTAGCGCCGCGTGATATACCCGAACGGTACGCTCCAGACATGCACCAGTCGCGAGAACGGGAACAGCAGGATGATGGTCAGGCCGACGAAGATATGCAGCTTGTAGATCCAGGAGACCTCTTCCATGTAGTAGGCCGCTCCGCCGCCGAAGAAGACGATCGCCTGGGCCCAGCTGGCCAGGGTCACCATCATCTCGCCGTCCATGTGGCCCAGGGAGAAGAGGATGGTGACCATCCCCAGCGCCGCCTGGAACACGATCAGGCCGAGGATGGCGGTATCCATGGTGCTCGAGGAAGCCCGCACCCGGACGTTGGTCAGGCGGCGATGCAGCAGCATGGCGCCGCCCACCACGCACATGGCCCCGGCGATGCCGCCCACCACGATGGCGAGAAGCTGCTTGGTGCCGGGGTCCAGGAAGCGGTCGTACATCCAGTGCGGCGTCAGCATGCCGAACAGGTGGCCGAAGAAGATCACGATGATGCCGACATGGAACAGGTTGCTGGCCAGGCGCATGTTCTTCGACGACAGCATCTGGCTGGAGCCGGTCTTCCAGGTGAACTGGCCATGGTCGTAGCGCATCAGGCTGCCGATCAGGAAGACGGTGCCGACGAGGTACGGGTAGTAGCCGTAGATCAGGTGATTGAAATAAGTGGAAATGGCGTCAAACATGACAGTTCTCCTGTTAACGACCGCTCACGCGAGGCGCTTCCGCCCCGGGTGACATGATCCGTACCGGCTGGCTCTGGGTCTCGCGCTTGCGCTCGGCCAGACGACGCCCCTCGGCGGACTGCAGCGCGCAGTCCTCATCGGACTTGGCGGAAAAGCGCACCGCCTCCTCCTCCCACACCGCATCCAGCGCCTCGGGAGTGTCATCGCGACTCTCCCCCACCACGACCTCGCGCTGGGCTTCCACTTCCTCTTCGGCACCGATCATCGCCAGCAGGGCGCGCATCACCAGGGCGTGGTCGGTGCCACGCTCCTCCAGACGCGCTGCCAGCAGCGCCAGGATGTGGCGGATCTCGCCCAGCCAGCGACCGATTTCCTCATCGCTGCGGGTGGAGAGATACTCCAGGAACAGCGGCAGATAGTCCGGCAGCTCCCGGGCATCCAGCTCGAAGCCGGCTTCCTGGTACTCGTTCATCAGGTCGACCATGGCCTGGCCGCGGTCGCGGGACTCGCCGTGGACATGTTCGAACAGCAGCAGCGAGTGGGCGCGGCCCTTGTCGAACAGCGCCACGTACTCGGACTGGAGCTCGAGCAGGTCGGCCTCACTGATGCGCTGGCACCAGCTCATCAGGTCGGCCTTCAGCGCCGCCGTCAGGCGGCGCTCGACGTAGAGCGCCTCGATCAGCTCATCCACCGCGCCCTGCAGCGCCTCGGTGGGGTAGTCCAGCAGACGGGCCAGCACGCGCAGGCTGCGCATGCCAGGCTCGGCCTGGGGTAACTGGAGTGCGGCATCAGCCATGGTGCTTCTCCTTGGCAGCCGTCTTCCCGGCCGCGGCCTTGGGATCGAAGACGTCCACCGGCTTGACAAGTGTGCTGGTCTGGGGACGACCGTTGAACAGGCTCGGCTTGCTCTCGCCGTGGCAGCCGTCGCCGAAGCTGAAGCCGCAGCCGCCGCGCTCGGGGAAGGCTTCGGTGGCCATCTCGCGATGACTGGTGGGGATCACGAAGCGATCCTCGTAGTTGGCGATGGCGAGATACCGGTACATCTCCTCCACCTGCGCCTCGGAGAGGCCCACGGCGTCGAGCACCTCGGTGTCATGCTTGCCTTCCACATGCCGGTTGCGCATGAAGACGCGCATCGCCATCAGCCGCTTGAGCGCCAGCACTACGGGCTCTTCTTCGCCGGCGGTGAGCATGTTGGCGAGATAGCGCACCGGGATACGCAACGATTCGATCTTGGGCAGCACGCCGTCGTACTCGATCTTGCCGGCCTCGGCGGCGGACTGGATCGGCGACAGGGGCGGCACGTACCAGACCATCGGCAGGGTGCGGTATTCCGGGTGCAACGGCAGTGCCAGCCCCCAGTCCATGGCCATCTTGTAGACCGGCGACGCCTGGGCGGCCTTGATCACGTTGTCGGTGATGCCGTCCTTTTTGGCCTGGGCAATCACTTCCGGGTCGTTGGGGTCCAGGAAGATCTCGCGCTGACGGTGGTAGAGGTCGCGCTCGTCCGGCGAGCTCGCCACTTCCTCGATACGGTCGGCGTCATAGAGCAGCACGCCGAGGTAGCGGATGCGGCCCACGCAGGTCTCGGAGCAGATGGTCGGCATGCCCGCCTCGATGCGCGGGTAGCAGAAGATGCACTTCTCGGACTTGCCGGTCTTCCAGTTGTAGTAGATCTTCTTGTACGGGCAGCCGGAGATGCACATCCGCCAGCCGCGGCACTTGTCCTGGTCGATCAGGACGATGCCGTCCTCTTCCCGCTTGTAGATCGCGCCGCTGGGGCACGAGGCCACGCAGGTGGGATTCAGGCAGTGCTCGCACAGGCGCGGCAGGTACATCATGAAGGTGTTTTCGAACTGGCCGTAGATATCGGCCTGGATCTTCTCGAAATTGGTATCCTTGCGCCGCTTGGCGAACTCGGTGCCGAGGATTTCCTCCCAGTTGGGACCCCATTCGATCTTCTTCATGCGCTCGCCGGAGACCAGCGAGCGCGGACGCGCCACGGGCTGATGATCGGCCTGCTTGGCGGTATGCAGGTGCTCGTAGTCGAAGTCGAACGGCTCGTAGTAGTCGTCGAGTTCGGGCAGGTCGGGGTTGGCGAAGATGTTCGCCAGCACCCGCCACTTGCCGCCGATGCGCGGCTCGATCTTGCCGTCGGCGCGACGCATCCAGCCGCCCTTCCATTTCTTCTGGTTCTCCCACTCCTTCGGATAGCCGATGCCGGGCTTGGTCTCGACGTTGTTGAACCAGGCGTACTCCATGCCTTCGCGACTGGTCCAGACGTTCTTGCAGGTGATCGAGCAGGTGTGGCAGCCGATGCACTTGTCGAGGTTGAGGACCATGCCTACCTGGGAACGAATCTTCATTTCACGGCCTCCTGAACGCTGTCGTTGCCTTCGCCGTCGAGCCAGTCGATTCTCTTCATCTTGCGTATCAGGACGAATTCATCGCGGTTGGAGCCAACGGTTCCGTAGTAGTTGAAGCTGTAAGAGAGCTGCGCATAGCCGCCGATCATGTGGGTCGGCTTGGGGCACACCCGGGTCACGGAGTTGTGCATGCCGCCGCGGGTCTTGGTGACCTCGGAGCCCGGCACGTTCACGTTGCGCTCCTGGGCGTGGTACATCATCACCATGCCCGCCTTGACCCGCTGACTGACGATGGCGCGAGCGGTGATGGCGCCGTTGGCGTTGTAGAGCTCGATCCAGTCGTTGTCCTCGATTCCGATCTCCTGGGCATCGGTCTCGGACATCCAGACCACCGGGCCGCCGCGGTTGAGCGTCAGCATCAGCAGGTTGTCGCTGTAGGTGGAGTGGATGCCCCACTTCTGGTGCGGGGTGATCCAGTTCAGCGCCTTGGTCGGGTAGCCGTTGTCCTCGGGCAGGTCGAACCCGGTCACCGTCTTGGTGTTGATCGGCGGACGGTAGACCAGCAGGCTCTCGCCGAAGGCGCGCATCCAGGGGTGATCCTGGTAGAACTGCTGGCGGCCGCTCACGGTGCGCCACGGAATCATCTCGTGGACGTTGGTGTAGCCGGCGTTGTAGGAGACGTGCTCGTCCTCCAGGCCGGACCAGGTCGGGCTCGAGATGATCTTGCGCGGCTGGGCGACCACGTCGCGGAAGCGGATCTTCTCCTCCTGCTTGGGGCGTGCCAGGTGGGTGTGGTCGCGCCCGGTGATCTTGGACAGTGCGTCCCAAGCCTTGACCGCCACCTGGCCGTTGGTCTCCGGCGCCAGGGTCAGGATCATCTCGGCGGCGTCGATGGCCGTCTCGATCAGCGGACGCCCCTTGTGCGGTCCGTCCAGCTTGCAGTGGTTGAGCTTGCCGAGCAGCTCGACCTCGCTATCGGTGTTCCAGGCGATGCCCTTGCCGCCGTTGCCGATGCTCTCCAGCAGCGGCCCCACGGAGGTGAAGCGCTCATAGGTCTCGGGATAGTTGCGCTTGACCTCGATCAGCGCCGGCATGGTCTTGCCGGGGATCAGATCGCACTCGCCCTTCTTCCAGTCCTTCACCTCAACCTGGGCCAGCTCGGCGGGGGAGTCGTGCTGGTGCGGCAGAGTGACCAGGTCGGTCTCCTCGCCCAGGTGACCCACGCAGACCTTGGAGAAGGCCTTGGCGATGCCCTTGTAGATGTCCCAGTCGCTGCGCGACTCCCACGCCGGGTCGGTGGCCGCGGTCAGCGGGTGGATGAACGGGTGCATATCCGAGGTATTGAGGTCGTCTTTCTCGTACCAGGTGGCCGTGGGCAGCACGATGTCCGAATAGAGACAGGTGGAGGACATGCGGAAGTCCAGCGTGACCACCAGGTCGAGCTTGCCTTCCGGCGCCTCGTCGTGCCACTTCACTTCCTGCGGTTTCTGGCCGCCGAAGTCGCCCAGGTCCTTGCCCTGTATGCCGTGGCGGGTGCCCAGCAGGTACTTGAGCATGTACTCGTGACCCTTGCCCGAGCTGCCCAGCAGGTTGGAGCGCCAGATGAACATGTTGCGCGGGAAGTTCTGGGCGTTGTCCGGGTCTTCCGCGGCGAAGGCCAGCTCGCCGCTCTTGAGCTGTTGGACAGCGTAGTCCTTGGTGGACATGCCAGCGGCTTCCGCTGCCTTGGCCAGGCGCAGCGGGTTGGTGCCGAGCTGCGGCGCGGAGGGCAGCCAGCCCATGCGCTCGGAGCGCACGTTGAAGTCGATCAGGCTGCCGGGGTAGTCCTCGGCCTTGGCCAGCGGCGACAGGATCTCCTTGATCTCGAGCTTCTCGTAGCGCCACTGGGAGGAGTGGTTGTAGAAGAAGGAGGTGGAGTTCATGTGGCGCGGCGGGCGCTGCCAGTCGAGGCCGAAGGCCAGCGGGGTCCAGCCGGTCTGCGGACGCAGCTTCTCCTGTCCCACGTAGTGGGCCCAGCCGCCACCGCTCTGACCGATACAGCCGCACATGACCAGCATGTTGATCAGGCCGCGGTAGTTCATGTCCATGTGGTACCAGTGGTTCATCGCCGCACCGACGATGATCATGGAGCGACCCTGGGTCTTGTTGGCGTTGTCGGCGAACTCGCGGGCGATACGGGCGACCTGCTCGGCGGGCACGCCGGTGATCTTCTCCTGCCAGGCCGGGGTGTAGGGGCGGATCTGGTCGTAGGAGGTGGCGCCGTCGTCCTCGCCCTCTTTGCCGAAGCCACGGTCGATGCCGTAGTTGGCGCACATCAGGTCGAATACGGTGACGGCCAGGATCTCAGTGCCGTCGGCTTTCTTCAGGCGCTTGGCGGGCAGGCTGTGGAACAGCAGTTCGTTGCCGGCCACGTGGTCGAAGTGCTCGTGGGCAATGCCACCGAAGTAGGGGAAAGCCACCCGAGCCACGTCGTCATGGTGCTCGGCCAGGGACAGCAGCGGCTTGATCTCGGTGCCTTCGGCATCGAGCGATTCGAGGTTCCACTTGCCCACCTCATCGCCGGTCTCGCCCCAGCGGAAGCCGATGGAGCCGCGCGGCACCACCAACTGGTCGCGAGTCTCGTCCCAGGCGACGGTTTTCCACTCCGGATTGTTGTCCTGGCCCAGGCTCGCCTCGAAGTCGCTGGCGCGCATCTGGCGACCGGGGGCATAGCTGCCATCCTCGCGCGCTTCCAGCTCGACCAGGAAGGGCATGTCGGAATACTTGCGCACGTACTCGGTGAAGTAGGCGCTGGGGTTGTCGAGGTGGAACTCCTTGAGGATCACGTGGCCCATGGCCATGCCCAGCGCGGCATCGGTGCCCTGCTTGACCGACAGCCATTCGTCGGTGAGCTTGGAGACCTCTGCGTAGTCCGGGGTAATGGAGACGGTCTTGGTGCCCTTGTAACGCACTTCGGTGAAGAAGTGGGCGTCCGGGGTACGGGTCTGGGGCACGTTGGAACCCCAGGCGATGATGTAGCCGGAGTTGTACCAGTCGGCCGATTCCGGCACGTCGGTCTGCTCGCCCCAGGTCTGAGGGCTGGCCGGCGGCAGGTCGCAGTACCAGTCGTAGAAGCTCATGCAGACGCCACCGATCAGCGACAGATAGCGGCTGCCCGCGGCGTAGCTGACCATGGACATGGCCGGGATCGGCGAGAAGCCGATGATGCGGTCGGGGCCGTACTGCTTGGCAGTGTAGACGTTGGAGGCGGCGATCAGCTCGTTGAGCTCGTCCCAGTTGGCCCGCACGAAGCCGCCCATGCCGCGGGCACGCTTGTACAGCTTGGTCTTGGCCGGGTCCTCGACGATGGAGGCCCAGGCGTCGACCGGGTCCGGTTTCTCCTTGAGGGCATCGCGCCACAGCTTGAGCAGCGGCTTGCGAACCAGCGGGTACTTGAGTCGGTTGGCGCTATACATGTACCAGGAGTAGCTGGCGCCACGCGGGCAGCCCCGCGGCTCATGGTTGGGGAGGTCCGGGCGAGTACGCGGGTAATCGGTCTGCTGGGTCTCCCAGGTGACCAGGCCGTTCTTGACGTAGATCTTCCAGCTGCAGGAGCCGGTGCAGTTCACGCCGTGGGTGGAACGCACGACCTTGTCATGCTGCCAGCGCTGCCGATAGCTGTCTTCCCAGCCGCGGGACTCGTCGCGGGACTCGCCATGGTCGTTGGCGAAGGGCTCGCGAGCCTTGCGGAAGAAATTCAGCCGATCTAAGAAGTGACTCATGGTCGATCTCCAGGCTTCTTGAAATGTTGCGTGGCACCCGGGCCACCCCGCCTGCCGTGTCGTGCGCCGTGTTCCACACGACCGCCGGGGCAGGTTCTTGGAGAGGATTCTGGAGGATCGAAACGCGGATTACTGCCCGGTTACCTCCATATACACCTCAACTACCCACAAGGTGATAGACGCGCCGCGCGAAAGGGGATAAGCCCCATCAGGAAGGGGTGCCGGTACGGGCCGTGGAGTCCCAGAGCATGACCAGCATGCAGACCGCAAGCGCGGCGTAGAGGAACATGAAGCCGGCGGTGCGTATGCCGATCCACTCGTTGCCGAGCACGAACATCAGCGGCAGGACCGCGGCAAAGAGCCCACCCAGGGCCAGCGCCAGCCCACCCGAACGGGCCATGTCATCGCCATGATCACGGTGCATCAGGCACATCAGGCTACCCTTGCCGATACCCATGGCCAGCCCCATCACCGCCAGCAGACCAATGAATCCCCACAGGGGCATGGAAAACCTAAGGGCCAGGTCCCCATGCACGCCATGGATCTGCATGGTGAAGTCGGGGTAGGAGAGCAGGAACAGACAGACCATTACGCAGGCACTGACCCACCAGCGCAGGTCACGGAAGTCGCGTCGGTCGGCCAGGGCGCCGCCCAGGATCTGTCCCAGCCCTCCCGGCAGGGTGAACAGCAGCGCCCAGAGCGCCGCACTCTTCAGCGGCAGCTGATACTGGGCCGCCAGGTAAGCGGGCAACCATAGCGCCAGCGCCACGAAGGCGCCGTAGAAGAAGCTGTAGTAGAGGGCCAGGCGCCAGACGGCCGGCCCGGGCAGCCCACCTCTCCGCTTCCCGGCAGGCGGGGGCGGGTCGTCGTCAAGGCTATCCGGCTCGGGCTCCTCGGTGTACGGCTCGTCCTCGGCGAAGAGCCACAGCAGCACCGCCACCAGCAGTATCGGCAGCAGAAAGAGCTTGGGTGCCATGGGCCAGCCATAGGCCTGGCTGATCAGGGGTAGCAGAAAATAGGTAAGCCCCGCTCCCAGCATACCGGCACCGTAGAGCCCCAGCGCCAGGCCGGCATGCCGGCGCGGGCAGAGGGCGGAGACGTAGACCAGGCCGGCGGCCAGTGAACCGGCGCCCAGGCCCAACCCGGCCCCTGCCAGCAGGAAGTCGCCGTACTCCCGGGAGTGGGCGATACCCCAAAGAAAGGGGCAGATCAGCAGCAGGCAGCCAATCATGACCCGCCGGCCGCCGATGCGATTTGCCAGGATGGCCAGAGGCAGGGCCGACAGCGCACCGGTGAGCATCGGCATGGCCAGCAGCACGGCGAACTGCACCGCGCCGAAGCCCAGGACACGCTTCAGCTCGACGCCCAGTACGGCGAAGATGGTCCAGCTGGCGAAGACCAGCGCGAAGGCAAGCGGTGACAGCAGCACGACCACCAGCGAACGATAGTCGCCCTGCACGCCCGCTGCGGGGGCTTTTCCGGCAGACTTCATGAACGGTGGGTCCGAGGGAGTGGTCCAACGAATTCTCGGCACCCTGGCCCATAGCGTCAAAAGGGCAAGCGAGGTACCTCTTTATGAGGAGCAGCCGCTACCTAATCGGGTAAGGTGCAGCGGCTACCCACTGGGGTATAGTGGCTATCCATTCCCCCGCAACACACCGGAGTCCCCATCTGGCGATGAAACTGCTGCAACGCTCCCTGGTGGCCCGTATCGTGGCCTCGCTGCTGGCGATCAGTGCCATGGCCTTGATCAGTATCGTGGTAACCATGGCGGTAGCCGGGGGTAGCCGAGGCGACGCCGCGGCCATCAACGTGGCGGGCTCGCTGCGCATGAATACCTATCAGATCGTTGCTGCCCTGCAGCGCTACGAGCGGGTTCCCTCGATGGATCATCAGGCCGCCGTGTACGTGCTCAAGCGTCGCTTCGAGGAGCGGCTGGCCAGCGACGAGCTGACCGGTGCGATCCCCGTCTCCGAGGCTCATGAGCTGCGTCGCCAGTATCGCCTGGTGCTGTCTCGCTGGCACAACGAGCTGGCACCCGAGGTGAGCGAGGCCGTTGCCAGCCAGACCGTGCGTATCGACCCGCTCAATCAGGCTCTTGACGGCCTGGTGGGCGAGATCGACACCATGGTCAGCCAGCTCGAACAGAACACCGAAGCAAAGATTCGCCTGCTCAGCGCACTGCAGATCCTGTTCCTGGGCCTGACCGCCGTGGTACTGATCATTGCCCTCTATGATATTCGCCACAACCTGGTGGCGCCGCTGCGCCAGCTGATGGTGCTGGCCCGGGAAGCCGCACGGCGCAATTTTTCCCAGCGCACCCGGCTCAGCGGCAGCGACGAGCTGGCCATGCTCGGTCGCACCTTCAACAACATGTCGGAACAACTGGCTTCCAGCTATGCCGCGCTGGAAGAGCGGGTGGCCCACAAGACCCAGGAGCTTGAGCGCAGCAGCGAGGTGATGCAGGTGCTGCACGATGGCAGCCGCTGGCTCTACGGCGGCGGCAATGACCTCTGCACCAGCGCCGCCCCCATGCTGCGCCAGGTCGAGCAGCTGCTGGAGATCGGTCCCATCCGGCTGTCGCTCAACGACCCCCATGACAACAGCCAGATCCCCATCCTCGCCACTCGCTCCGCCCGGCGCCCCGAATATTGCCGCGACCATGACTGTCACGCCTGCCTGATCGACCCGAACCCCATGCGACTCGCGAATACCGAAGAAGGAGAGTGCCTGCTGCTGCCGGTGAGCGTGGGTGAGGAGATGCTGGGTACCCTGGAGATCTGGTACCCCAAGGGTGAGCGCCTCTCGCACAGCGTGCGCCGCCTGCTCAATGCCCTGGCCGACCAGCTGGCCACGGCAGTGTATCTTCAGCGCCGTATAGAGGAGGAGCAGCAGGTCTCATTGATGAACGAACGCACCATCATCGCCCGTGAGCTGCACGATTCGCTGGCCCAGTCGCTCTCCTACCTCAAGATGCAGGTGGCCCGGCTGGAGCGCATGCAAAGCAAGAACGCCCCCCGGGAAACCCAGGCGGCGGTATTCGACGAGTTGCGTACCGGACTCAACAGCGCCTATCGTCAACTGCGCGAACTACTTACCACCTTCCGCCTCAAGTTGGAGGGCCCCGGCCTGCAGTCGGCCCTGCACCAGACAACGGTGGAATTCTCCGATCGGATGGGTGCCATGGTGGAACTGCACTACGACGTACCGCCCCACCTGCTCAACCCCAATGAGGAGATCCATGTCCTGCAGATCGCCAGGGAAGCCTTGAGCAATATCCACAAGCACGCCCAGGCTCACTGGGCCAGCGTCACGGTGCGCTTTCAGGAAGCCCGCATCGAGCTGCGGATCGAGGACGACGGCGTAGGCCTGGCGAACGATGAGTCACCGCCCATGCACTATGGGCTCGTCATCATGCGCGACCGGGCCCACACGCTAGGCGGCGAACTCACGCTGACCAACCGCGCCGAAGGCGGCACGCGGGTCGAGCTGACCTTCACCCCGCAGACCGCGCGCCTGATCACCCGACAGCCAGCCACCATCACTCAAGAGAACGGAAACTGAATCGCTATGGGCCAGCCAATCAACGAGACCCCCGCCAGTATCCTGATCATCGATGACCACCCGCTGTTGCGCCGCGGCGTGGCGCAACTACTGGAGCTGGAGGATGACCTGCTGCTGATCGGCGACACCGGCGTACCCCAGGAAGGCGTGCGCCTGGCCATCGAACTTGACCCGGACATGGTGCTTCTCGACCTCAACATGCCAGAGATGGACGGCATCCAGACCCTCAAGCGGCTGCGGGACGAGGGGTTCGCCGGACGTGTGGTGATGTTTACCGTTTCCGACCATGAAGAGGACCTGGTCGCCGCGCTGCGCGGCGGTGCCGACGGTTACCTGCTCAAGGACATGGAGCCCGAAGAAATGGTGCGCCAGCTGCGCCAGGTGGCGCTGGGCCGAATGGTGGTGAGTGAAAGCCTCACCGCACTTCTCGCCGAGGCGCTGCGCAACCAGCGCTCGGCGCCGGCCACCCCGGATATCCACAGCCTGACCCAGCGCGAGCGCGAGATCCTGCGCGAGCTGGCCGCCGGCCTTTCCAACAAGCTGATCGCACGCAAGCTCGATATCACCGAGGGCACCGTCAAGGTCCACGTCAAGCACCTGCTGAAGAAGCTCAACCTGCGCTCGCGAGTCGAAGCGGCGGTGTGGGCGGTGCAGGAAGGCATCGACCGGTAGGGGGGACAAGACCGGTTCTGTGTGGATACCTCCAAAGACTTCAAGGCGCCGAAACGGCGCCTTTTTCTTTTCTCGATAATTTATTTATTCTTTTAAAACAGCAATTTATTAAAATACCCCCGCTACCCCTCAAGTGGTATTCCCCTGATTTTCCAGCATTTTCAGCCTGTTTCGCCCCCCTTATGCGCGGCGTATCTTTGCGCCATACGAACCTGAATTGATCCCGGTCAGGCCAGAGGTCTCAAGCCGGGTTCAGCAGAGCCACCTAGGGGGAATCAACATGGCCAAGACAGATGCCGATATCGGGGGTCCTGTCGTGAAGTCGGGCAAGACGAACAGCGATATCGAACATTGGGATATCGAGAACGATGAATTCTGGCAACGCAGCGGCAAGAAGATCGCCAACCGCAACCTGTGGATCTCCATCCCCAGCCTGCTGATGGGGTTCGCCGTCTGGATGATGTGGGGCATGATCACCACCCAGATGCAGAACCTCGGCTTCCCCTTCACCGTGGGGGAGCTGTTCACCCTGACCGCCCTGGCCGGCCTCTCCGGTGCAACGCTGCGCATTCCCGCCTCGTTCATGATCCGCATCGCCGGCGGGCGCAACACCGTCTTCCTGACCACCGCGCTGTTGATGATCCCCGCCTTCGGCACCGGGGTCGCGCTGATGAACCCCGACACGCCGCTGTGGGTCTTCCAGGCCCTGGCGCTGCTCTCGGGTATCGGCGGCGGTAACTTCGCCGCCTCGATGAGCAACATCTCGACCTTCTACCCCAAGAAGCAGCAGGGCTACGCCCTGGGCATGAATGCGGGCCTGGGCAACTTCGGCGTCACCACCATGCAGATTCTGATTCCGCTGGTGATGACCGTGGGTATCTTCGGCGCCCTCGCCGGCGGCTCCATGGAGCTGCAGAGTTCCAGCGGCACCCTGATCGGGCGCATCGAGGCGGGTACCGAAACCTGGATCCAGAACGCCGGCTTCGTCTGGCTGCTGTTCCTGATTCCGCTGGCCTTTGCCGGCTGGTTCGGCATGAACAATCTGCGCCCCATTACCCCGAATCCCGGCACGCCGATGCAGGCCTTCGGCAAGATCCTCGGCCTCTACGCCGTGGGCGCCGTCGCAGCTATCATCGGCATGTTTGCCCTCAACCTGCTGGGCATGTGGCTCGCCCTGCCGCTGACCATCGTGCTGACTCTGGTGCTGATGCGCCTGATCCCGGGTGAAATCAAGCCCAATATCCAGAAGCAGTTCGCGATCTTCTCGAACAAGCACACCTGGTCGATGACCATTCTCTATATCCTGACCTTCGGCTCCTTCATCGGCTTCTCAGCCGCGCTGCCGCTCTCGATCAACGTCATCTTCGGCAACATGATGGAAGTGGCCGCCGACGGCAGCGTGACCCGCGTAGCCAACCCCGACGGCCCCAGCGCCCTGACCTGGGCCTGGATCGGCCCCTTCGTCGGCGCCCTGATTCGCCCCATCGGCGGCTGGGTCTCCGACAAGGTGGGTGGCTCCATTGTCACCCAGGTGATCTCGGTGGTCATGGTCGTGGCTTCCGCCGTCACCGGCTACGTGATGATGCTGGCCTACAACTCCACCGACCCGAACAGCTACTTCGCCGTGTTCATGCTGCTGTTCGTGATCCTGTTCGCCGCCAGCGGCATCGGCAACGGCTCCACCTTCCGCACCATCGGCGTGATCTTCGATCAGCACCAGAAGGGGCCGGTGCTGGGCTGGACCTCCGCCGTGGCCGCCTACGGCGCCTTCATCGCCCCGCGGGTGATGGGCGAGCAGATCCAGGCCGGCACCCCCGAGCTCGCCATGTACGGCTTCGCGATCTTCTACGCGGTGTGCCTGGTGATCAACTGGTGGTTCTACCTGCGCCCCAACGCCTACGTGAAGAATCCCTGATTCGAGCATCCGTGCTCCGGTGTCACGCCGGAGCACACCCCCTACCTTGCCTTCTCCGGAGGGATGTCATGAAAGTCATGATCGCCTATGACGGCTCGCGAAACGCCAAGCTGGCCCTGGCCCAGACCGTCAGCCTGTTTCGCTGCAACGCTCCCACCCTGGTGCTGGTGGGCGTGGCGGAGAACCCCCGCGACGCCACCGATGCCAACGAGGACCTGTTTCAGGAGGAGTACGAGGAGCTGAAGGCCGCCCTCAAGGAGGGCGCCGATTTCGCCACCCGCGAGGAATTCGATGTCGACTGGATCCTGGCCGAAGGCGACCCACGCAAGATGATCCTGCGCGCCACCCAGAAGCATCAGCCCGACGTGCTGGTCATCGCCCGTCACAGCAACAAGCCCGACGGCGGCATCATCGCCCAGTCGCTGAGCTACTTCGTGGACGAGCTCGACTACATGACCTTCGGCAGCGTCAGCTCCTTCCTGGCCCGGCGCGTCGAGTGTCCGCTGTTGATACTGCCCAGCCCATGAGCCGGGTATCGCCATCACTCATCACTGCCGTCACTCATCGCTGTCACTTTTACTCTTTCGGGATGATACGACCATGAAAGTATCCGCCGTCTTCAAGGTTCGCAGTCCTGAGATCAGGGCCCTTCACCTGACCTGGATCGCTTTCTTCATCACCTTCTACGTCTGGTTCAACATGGCGCCCCTGGCGTCGAGCATGCTGAAAAGCGTCGACTGGTTGACCCGGGACGATATCCGCCTGTTCGCCATCGCCAACGTGGCCCTGACCATTCCCGCCCGCATCATCGTCGGCATGGCCCTGGACCGCTTCGGCCCGCGCCGAGTGTTCTCGGTACTGATGGTCAGCATGTCGATCCCGGCACTGGTATTTGCCTTCGGCAACACCATGTCCCAGCTGCTGGTCTCACGCCTGGTACTGAGCTCCATCGGCGCCAGCTTCGTGGTCGGCATCCACATGACCGCCCTTTGGTTCAAACCCAAGGACATCGGCTTCGCCGAGGGCTTCTACGCCGGCTGGGGCAATTTCGGCTCCGCCGCCGCCGCCATGACCCTGCCCACCATCGCCATCACCATGTTCGGCGGCGAGGACGGCTGGCGCTGGGCCATCGCCCAGAGCGCCATCGTGATGGCCGCCTACGGGGTCTACTACTGGTTCGCCATCACCGATGGTCCCGATGCTCGCGCACACCGCAAGCCGCGCAAAGCCATGGCCATGGAAGTCAGCACCTGGGGCGACATGATCAAGCTGATCATCTGGACCATCCCGCTGGTGGGCTGCCTGGGCATCCTGGTATGGCGCATCCAGAACATGGGCTACATGTCGGTGACCGCCGCCGTGATCTGCTACCTGATCATCGTCGCCGTCATCATCTATCAGGTCGTGCAGATCCTGCGGGTCAACGTGCCGATCCTGAAGAAGGGGGTGCCGGAAGACGACAAGTATCCATTCAGCAGCGTGGCCGCCCTCAACAGCACCTACTTCGCCAACTTCGGCGCCGAACTGGCGGTGGTCTCCATGCTACCGATGTTCTTCGAGGAAACCTGGGGACTGAATGCCGCCACGGCGGGCATGATCGCCGCCTCCTTCGCCTTCGTGAACCTGGTGGCACGCCCCATGGGCGGACTGGTATCGGATCGCATGGGCAACCGTCGCTTCGTGATGCTCAGTTACATGTTCGGCATCGGTATCGGCTTCGTGATGATGGGCCTGCTCAACTCCAGCTGGCCGCTGGTCATCGCCATCGCCATCACCATTTTCACCTCCTTCTTCGTCCAGGGGGCGGAGGGCGCCACCTTCGGCATCATTCCCTCGATCAAGCGCCGTATCACTGGCCAGATCTCGGGCATGGCCGGTGCCTACGGCAACGTGGGGGCGGTGGTCTACCTGACGATCTTCACCTTCGTCACACCCACCCAGTTCTTCTACATCATCGCCGGCGGCGCCTTCCTCAGCTGGCTGATCTGCCTGATCTGGCTGAAGGAGCCGGAGGGGGCTTTCGATGAGGAGTACTACGTCTCCTCCGTCGACCGCATGATCGAGGAGCAGGAGCTGGCCAAGACACAGGCCAAGCCGCAGCAGGGTTGATCCGACTGCAGCCGGGCAGCGGTCGCCAAGGCGATCGCTGCCCTTTTGGCTTTCCAGCTTCTGGCTGAAGGCAAAAACCGAACCGCCCCTTTCATCGGGAGATTCCATGGCTTCGCCGCGTTTCAAGCAGTACTCGGTACTGACCGCCAACACCTTCGCCTTCACCATGTGCTTCATGGTGTGGACCATGTTCGGCGAGATCGGCGTGCCCATTGCCGAGGAGCTGGGGCTGAGCGACACCCAGTTCGGCATCCTGGCCGCCGTTCCCATCCTGACCGGCTCGCTGGTGCGGCTACCGCTGGGCGCCATGACCGACCGCATGGGCGGCCGCCCCGTCTTCATGGCGCTGATGCTGACCACGGTGCCGGCGATCTGGGCGGTGCAGTTCGCCACCCAGTACTGGCAACTGCTGATGCTGGGCGCCGTGATCGGCCTGGCCGGTGGCGGTTTCTCGGTGGGTATCACCTATACCGCCAAGTGGTTCGAACGCGACCGCCAGGGGCTGGCCATGGGGATCTTCGGCGCCGGCAACGCCGGTGCCGCCGTGACCAAGTTCGTGGCCCCCACGGTGATCATCGTGCTCGGCTGGCAGGCGGTGCCCAACCTGTACGCGGCCATCATGCTGATCACCGCCCTGATCTTCTGGTTCTTCACCTTCTCGGACCCGAGCCACCGTAATGCCAACCGCCCCACCCTGCGCGAGCAGGTCGCCGTGCTGAACGACCCCAAGGTGTGGAAGTACTGCCAGTACTACTCGGTGGTCTTCGGCGGCTATGTGGGCGTCTCGCTGTGGCTCACCCGCTACTACATGAACGAATATGGCATGGGCATACAGCTCGCCGCCCTGATCGCCACCATCTTCGTGCTGCCGTCGGGTGTCATCCGCGCCTTCGGCGGCTGGCTCTCCGATCGCTTCGGCGCCCACTCCGTCACCTGGTCCTGCATGTGGGCCAGCCTGGTCGCCCTGTTCATCATGTCCTACCCCCATACCCAGTACGCCGTGCAACAGGTCGACGGCTCCCGTCTGGAGTTCAGCTTCGGCATTCCCATCTGGCTGTTCACACTTGCCCTGTTCGTGGTGGGCATCGCCTGGGGTATCGGCAAGGCCTCGGTGTTCAAGTACCTGTCGGACGAGTACGACCGCAACCTCGGCCTCGTTTCCGGCATTGTCGGGCTGGCCGGCGGCGTGGGTGGCTTTCTGCTGCCGATCCTGTTCGGTCTGCTGGTGGACTTTACCGGCGTGGCCACCTCGGTGTGGATGCTCTGCTTCGGCGTGACCCTGGTCTCCATCGTCTGGATGTGGTGGACCGAGCGGCGGGCTCCGGTCTTCACCCGCGATGAGCACCACCAGGCCACGGTCATCCGCAAGCCGGCAGCAGAGGCCGATTGATTCGCTCGATACCGGTGCAAGGCGGTGGGAGTTTTGATCCACGACAAGGACGAAGCCGGCACCAGAGGGCATAGTGGTATCCTGCATATTTGTTCAAACACATGGCTTAACCAGGAGGTAGCCGATGTCCTCCACGTCGTCCCTCGATACCCGAACAACCGTCGAACAAGCCCCCACGGCCGACACGCGTGGCAAGGGCGTAGCGGCCACTGTCTACGTGCTCTACCTGGGCAGCGTGATGACCGTGGTGACTGGGCCGATCGGCATGCTGGTCGCACACCTTTTTCGTCGCAACAACGCCGACTGGATCAATAGCCACCTGCTGTTCCAGACCCGCACCTTCTGGCTGGGCGCCCTGGGCGGCGCCGCTGCGCTGGCGGCCTGGAACCTGCTTGGGGTGATCGGCGCGCCCTCCTGGGTCTCCTGGACCCTGGGCTACGGCTTCTTTACCGCCTGCCTGGGCTGGACCATGGGCCGCTGTGGGGTCGGCATCAACAGGCTGATGAACAACCGCGCCATCGATGCGCCCCGTAGTCTGCTGTTCGGTGGCGCCACCGTCACATTGGACGATTGATTCGTCATGGAGCTGCAAATGCATACGGCTACGTACTATTCTCGCTCGGCGCCCCCTCGCTCCCTCGCCGTTACCGGTATTGCCTTGGGCTTTATCGCCTTCTCGCTGCTGGTACTGGCGCTGATGACCCTGCCCCTGCTGCCCGGTGACGCCATCGTGGCCTCGCTGGGCGTCGAGGCCGGTAGCGGCGGGCTGACCGGCGGCGTGGCCTGGCTGATCGAGCGCAGCGGTGGGCTTGCCGTGCTGATGATGATCGGTTCACTGGCCACACTGGTGCTGGCCGTAGCACTGCTGCTACGCCGACCCTGGGCCCGCCCCGCCTTTGTCGGCCTGATGTCGGCCGGCTTCGTCGGCGTGTTCGGCGCCGCCGCATTGACGCCAATGACCTTCGGCTTTCTGCCGGACGCTGCCATCACCGATGCCGTGAATCCCGGCAACCCGGTGGCTGGACTGGTCGGCGCGCTCAGCCTGCTGATCATGGTCGCGACCGTGCTGGTGGCGCTGTTCGCCTGGGCGGGCTGGAAGCTGACCACTCCGGCCGTGCGCGCCGAGTTCGACCGAACGCCCATCGCCCCGGAGGGCTGAGTGGCACAGCAGCACGAGACCACCCAGCAGCGGCCGCTGCCCAATCCGGGCTGGGGGCCGCTTTCGGCACTTCCCGGCAACCCGCTGATGTGGGTGTTGATCCTGAGCGAGATGGTGGTCTTCGCCGCTTTCTTCGGGCTCTTCGCCTGGCTCAGGATCGGCGAACGGGAGGTGTTCGATGCCTCCCAGCAGATGCTCGACCCGGTGGCCGGTGGCATCAACACCCTGGTACTGCTGACCAGCGGGCTGTTCGCCGCCCTGGCTGTTCAGGCCATTGGACAAGGCGACAGGCGCCGCTGCCGTCAGTGGCTGGCCGGGGCCTTCGCCCTCGGCGTGGTGTTCTGCGTGGTCAAGGTGATGGAGTACGCCGACAAGCTCGGCCAGGGCCTGATGCCCGAGACCAACACCTTCTTTACCTTCTACTACCTGCTGACCGGCTTTCACTTCGCCCACGTGCTTTTCGGCCTGGGGCTGATCGCCCTGGTGGCGTGGCGCATCTCCCACGACAACGTGGAGACCGCCGCCGCCTTCTGGCACATGGTCGACCTGATCTGGATCCTGCTCTATCCCATCATCTACCTGCTGAGGTGACCATGCCGACGCGCCTTGCCACCCTGCCCCCCGCTACCCGTAGGCTGCTGATCACCTGGGCGGTATTGATGGGACTGACGCTGATCACCATGTTCTCGGCCCAGCTCGGCGGCGATGCCCGCCTGCAGGCGCTACCGATGTGGTCCGCAGGCCTGCTGTTGCTCAGCACCGCCTTCAAGGCCCACCAGGTGCTGATGACCTATCTCGGCCTGCGCGATGCCAGTGCCGCCTGGCGGGGCGCCTTTATCGGCCTGGTGCTGTTCACGCTGCTGCTGGTGGCATCAGGCTACCTGCTGGCACAGCTGGGCGACTGAAGCCGGGCAGCCAATTCCCCCGAGCTTCTGCGAGCTCAACTACGCACGACTCCCGATGAACGCAATGACGCCGGCCCTGGGGGCCGGCGTCGGTCTTATGCTGTCTTGAACGACGTTTCACTCATCGTCGGGTGGCGGCGGGGGCGGATCGGCCCACTCCGCCAGCCGGCGACCGGCGTGGATCAGGCCATAGATCACGAAGGGCGCCAGCAGCATCAGGAAGATACCCCAGTCACGGGTGTTGATCAGCCAGACCAGCGGCGTCAGCACGACGAAGGCCGCGATCACGCCGAACAGCGTTGCCATGACGGGACGGCTCATTGTCAGGGTCATGTGGAGTCCTCTCTCAGCTACCGATGATCTGACGATAGATGCCCGGCAGCGCCTGGGCCAGGTGTTCGGGACGGTTGACGATGGCGTAGCTGCCGCGGCCGAACAGGCGCGAGACATACTGATGGGCCTCGCTGTCGACGGTCACACCGAAGACCCGCACCTCCTGCTGGCGCGCCTCGAGCACCGCCTTGCGGGTGTCCTCGATACCGTAGCGACCCTCGTAGTAGTCAGTGTCGTTGGGCTTGCCGTCAGTGATCACCAGCAGCAGCCGGTGACGGTTGGGACGCTTGGCCAGCTCCTGTGCCACGTGGCGGATCGCCGGCCCCATGCGGGTGTAGTGCCCCGGCTTCAACGCCGAGATTCGCCGCGCCACTCGTTCGCTCATGGTCTCCTCGAAGGTTTTCAGGGTGTTGACCCAGACCTTCTGGCGGCGATGCGAGGTGAAGCAGTGGATGGAATAGTCGTCGCCGCAGCCGGCCAGGCCGTGGCCCAGCACCAGCAGCGCCTCTTTCTCCACATCGAGCACCCGGCGGTCCTCCAGCCAGGCATCGGTGGAAAGCGAGACGTCGACCAGGATCGAGACAGCCAGGTCACGGGCCTGCTGCCGGGTCGCCTGATAGAGTCGGTCGCTGGACTCGCCGGTGGCAGCCAGGTCACAGCGCGAGCGGATCACCGCATCCATGTCCAGTTCGCTGCCGTCGAGCTGCCCGCGAAGCATCTCGCGCCGCGGACGCAGGGCCTCGAACTCACGACGCACCCGGCGGATACGCCGATGGGTGGCGGCATCGGGCTCCCACTGCTCGCCCTCCTCGCTCTGCAGTTCGGTATGCACCAGGCAGTGGTCGGGCAGGTAGATCTGCTTGCGGTAGTTCCACTCGGCGTAGGCGTGCTTGCCGCGCAGCCGATCGCCCAGCACCTCGTCCGGCGGCAGGTCGAGGTCGACCTTGATGCGCGTAGCCGCCCGCTGCTTGTGCGGGCTCAGGATGATCTCCTCCATCTGCTCGGCGGCGCGCTTGGCTTCCTCGTCCTCGTTGTCCTCGACCAGTCGATTGAGGTTGACCATCTCGGTCCAGGAGAGCATTTTCTCGAAGCGGTTGGCGACCAGCGGGTCGTCGCGCTCGGTCTGGTCCTGGGTCTTGCGTTCGGCCTTGCGCTTGCCGTCGCTCACCGTCTGGGGGCTGTTGGTGGTGCCCTCCTCGTGGGGGTCGCTCTCCTCGTCGGCGCGGGTTGAACCGGTGCCCAGTTCCACCACCTGGCCCCACAGGGGCACCGGCAGCGGTGGACGGTAGCCCCGCGGCGCGCGGAAGTCTTTCAGGGAAGCGGCTGGATCGCAGACTGCCCGATGCATGGCGGCGGCCCAGCCTTCCAGCTCGAGCTCTTCTCCCAGCAATACGCGCAGGGTCGATTCCAGCGCCTGTTCCATCGGCGGCAACCGCTTGCGCTCCGGTCGCACGATGAGCAGCCCCAGGCAGAGCCGGCGATAGCGTTCGGCAAGCCCCGGGAAGCGGGCCAGTGCCGCATCGCGGGCACGCACGGACTCCCTCAACCGGGAGAGATCGTCACGCAGCGGGTCGTGCTTGGCCACCGGGCGCTGCGCCACGGCCAGATAGGCGACCAGCCAGAAGTAGAGATCCCGGTTGAGCGCTGCATCCGGGAAGACATCCAGCGTGGGGGGCAGCAGCAGGTTCTCTTCGTCGCGACGCGCCTGGTCGATGGCCTCGTCGTCGAAGCCCAGGCGCTGGCGTAGCGACAGGCGGTGCTGGGAGCTGCGCGCGACGATGGCGGCGACCTCGACACCGGCCTCGCCGCCGCTGGCACGAAAGAAGACGCCCAGTACATGGCGCAGGTCTTCCAGGCTCACGGCCGCTTCCGGATAGCGCTGATAACTGGCCGCACTGGACGCCCAGCGGTGCCAATGGCGGCCGACGAATTCCTCGACTTCGAGAAAGTGCAGCATGGCAAATCTCCATTATAGGAAGCGCTGGGCCAGTCGTCCGGCCCCGGGCCGCTGGGCCATCGAGGAGGCGCTGTGAATACATCCCTGTACGCTACCGACGCCAATCCCTGGCGTAGGACCTCCTCTCAGGCCAGCACCCCGGGGCCTCTTGTGCGGAGGGCCTAGCCGAATGTGGCCTGTATTGCTTCCATCAACCCTTCCTGAACGTCCAGGTCGTCGGAAAGCGGCTCGACCAGGGTGGCACGGGTCGCCTCCAGGATCGGCATGCCGGCGTTGATCAGCGTGGCGCAGTAGACCAGCAGACGGGTGGAAACGCCCTCTTCCAGGTCCTGGCCCTTGAGTTCGCGCAGCCGGGCCGCCAGATTCACCAGGGCGGCGCACCGCTCATGGGACAGGCCGCTCTCGCGGGAAACGATGTCACACTCCACCCGGGGGGGCGGGAAGTCGAAGGACATCGCCACGAAGCGCTGGCGGGTACTCGGCTTGAGTGACTTGAGAATGTGCTGATAGCCCGGGTTGTAGGAGACCACCAGCATGAAATCCTTGGGTGCCTCGAGCAGCTCGCCGGTACGCTCCAGCGGCAGCATGCGTCGATCATCGGTCAAGGGGTGAAGCACCACGGTGACATCCTTGCGCGCTTCCACCACCTCGTCGAGATAGCAGATGCCGCCTTCGCGCACGGCCCGGGTCAGGGGGCCGTCGACCCAGCGGGTCTCGCCACCCTGCAGCAGGTAGCGGCCGGTGAGGTCAGCAGCGGTGAGATCATCGTGACAGGAAACGGTGAACAGCGGGCGGCCCAGCTTGGCCGCCATGTGGCTGACGAAGCGGGTCTTGCCACAGCCGGTCGGTCCCTTGAGCAGCAGCGGCAGCCGCTGTTCGTACGCCTGCTCGAAAAGCGCGCATTCGTTGCCGACCGGTTCGTAGTAGGGCAGGTCCCGCTCGAGGTCATGAACGGCTGCCGGGGCGGTAGCGGTATGAGACATGGCGTTAACTCCAGGGGAAGTCTCGGTGGAGCGCGAGGCGCACCCCACCGAGGATCTATCACTCGTTGGCGGTCAGCGGGCGGCTGGTGGCAGGCACCTGCTCACGCGCCGGGGCGAACACAGCGTAGATGAACATCAGGGCAGCGATACCCACGAAGATACCGGTACCGAAGCGCATGATGTAGAACAGCTCGAGCTGCTCCTGGATCTGCATGAAGTTCATGCCGAGCACCCGCTGCAGGTGAGTCTGGACGACGCCTGCGAAGGTCAGGGTGAAGGTCATGAACCACATGGCCGAGGTCATGATCCAGAACGCCCACATGTTCAGCACCTGGTTATAGGGCTGCACACGACGCAGCTGCGGCATGGCGTAGGTGATGACACCCAGTACCAGCATCACGTAGGCGCCGTAGAAGGCCAGGTGGCCGTGGGCCGCGGTGATCTGAGTGCCGTGGGTGTAGTAGTTGATCCACGACAGGGTGTGCATGAAGCCCCACACGCCTGCGCCGAAGAAGGCCACGGCGGCACTGCCCAGGGTCCAGAGCATGGCGGCCTTGTTCGGGTGATTGCGGCTGCCCTTCCAGAACATGTAGAAGGCGAACACCACCATGGCGAAGAACGGAATCACCTCGAGGGTGGAGAAGATACTGCCGATCGGCTGCCAGTAGGCCGGTGTGCCGATCCAGTAGTAGTGGTGGCCGGTGCCCAGTAGCCCGGAGAACAGCGCCAGGCCGACGATGACGTAGAGCCACTTCTCGATCACTTCGCGGTCGACGCCGGTCATCTTGATCAGCAGATAGCCAAGCAGTGCGGCCATGATCAGTTCCCACACGCCTTCCACCCAGATGTGGACGATCCACCACCACCACAGCTTGTCCAACGCCAGGTTGTCGGGATTGTAGAAGGCAAACAGCCAGAATACCGCCGCCAGCCACAGGCCGAGCATCAGCACCATATTGATAGCGGTTCTGCGCCCCTTGAGCATGGTCAAGCTGGTATTGAACAGGAACATCAGGAAGGAGACCGTTATCACCACCTTCGCCCATAGCGGCTGCTCGAGGTAGTGACGACCTTCATGAATGCCGAACTGATAGCTGATCAGCGCGCCGGCACCGGCGATGGCGAACAGCGCCAGCTGGAAATAGGCCAGGTTGGGGCTGTAGATCTCGTTCTCGGCCTCTTCCGGCATCAAATAGTAGGTACAACCCATGAAGCCGATCAGCAACCAGACGATCAGCAGGTTGGTATGACTCGTACGGGTAATGTGGAACGGCATGGCTTCGGACATGAAGTGCGGCCAGACGTAAGCCGCCGCCGCCGCCAGCCCGAAGACGATCTGTAGCGCGAATAGCGCCATGGCCACCATGAAGAAGGGTAAGGCCACCTTCTGCGTTTCGTATTTCATCGGTTCGACTCTCCTTGGTTCCTGGAATCCGGATCAGCCGGCCGGATGCGGCGGCCAGCCCTGGGTGTCGATGGAATCGGTCCACTCCAGGAAGTCGATCAGGGCCTGCATTTCTTCATCGTTGATGTCGAAGGCGGGCATCTGGCGACGACCAGGTGCGCCGGTCGGCTGGGCGTTCATCCAGGCTTCGAGAGCCATGCGAGCTCCCTCGGGGTTGTCGTGGCCACCGAAGCGCGTCCAGACATTACCCACTTCAGGCGCGAAGTAAGAGCCTTCGCCGAGAATGGTGTGACAGTTGATGCAGTTGTGCTCTTCCCAGACATGCTTCCCCATCCTGACGGAGTCCGTCATGGGCTGGGTCGACGTGTTGACGATATAGAAGTGACTGTGAGCCGTCAGCGCGGCAAACAGCAGGAAGAAGAATAGCGAGCCGCCGTAAAATATATTACGCGCCGCCGCCTTGGTGAGGCCTTCGGTCATGGGCCTTTCCCCCCTCGCTCGTGTGGCTTTTCAAGGGACCTGCGATCATGATCGATCAGTCCCACCCCTTTAAACATGCATTTTTGGTGCATCTTTAGGTTACAGCCCGGTGTCGGGACCGGCATTGACCTTCGTCAAATGCTGAGCAAAGAGGCGAGGAAGAAGCGGTATAACGGGAGGGAAAAGCTTGCGGTCAGATGTCGCATGGCGGGCCGAGAGCCAGAGTATATAGGTAGGGTAGAGAAACGAACGAGCGGAATGAAGGGCTAGGCGCACGGCGCGCAGGAACCGGAGCCTATGGGGTATAGGTGAGGATTCCGAGCACCGTGCAACAACGGTCCTTCGTCCGCGCAGTCGTTTATTCTCTGCCGTCGGTGATGTCCTCGATCCAGGTCAATGCCGCCACGCCACCGGGAAGCCCCAGGGTCGGAATCGCCAGCATCGCGACCTGCTTGAGCGCCTCAGGCTCGATACCCTCATCCATGGCTCGCCGCATGTGGGAATGAACGGCACCTTCGGAACCGCTACCTACCGCCAGTGCCAGCTTCACCAGCCGCCGGGTACGGGCATCCAGCGGGCCAGCTTCGGCACACGCCTTGCCCAACGAGGCAAAGGCCTGCCATACCTCGGGATAGTCATCCGCAACCTTGCCGGCACCGGAGGGAAGATCTTGATTGGCCATGCGGTTTTTCCTCGTCTTGTCGTGTGTGTCAGGCTCATTGTATAGAAGCCTGGCGCGTTGATCATGACCACATCATGACAAACCAGAGGGGATCCTTGAATACGGCCGTACCCAGCATGTAGAGAAAAATCGCTACCGCCGCCACGGCCGCCACGCCCCGAGCCAGCGGCGTGCGCCCGCGCTTGATTGCTACCGTTCCCAGCACGATATAACCCAACAGCGCGAGGATCTTTGCGGCAAGCCAGGGGTGGTGCTGCGGCCACATCGACAGCATCACCATCAGCAGGATGCCTAGCGTGAGCAGCAGGGTGTCGTTGACGTGGGGCACGACCTTCACCCAGCGCCGCTGCAGGATCGGCGCTTCGCGCACCGACCACCAGGCCCGCAGGATGAAGAAGGCGAGACTCAGTCCCGCCGTTGTCATGTGCAGGTGCTTAATCAGGAAATAGTGCTCGATCACTGCCCAGCTCCCTCAGCCATCCTTCCCGTCCACCCTGGCACTCAGCAACGGCAGGGTGTAATGGATCAGGAAGATCAGATAGGCGATACACCAGAACAGGATACTGAGGTTATAGGTCCAGTGGGTGATCTGCGGGAACATCGCCAGTACCGGCGAGCGCAGCAACGCACCGGCGAACATCAGACCCAGACCCACACCGATGCCCGGCAGGGTACGAATCGTGCGCCCGGTGTGACCCAGCGAAACCCGCGACATCATGGCCAGCATCATGGCGGCAATACCGCCAATGGCCAGGGCGTGCAGCGCCAGCTCGACGCGGAAGGCCCCCATCAGCGCCATCGCCCACATCAACAGCCCCACGGAAACGAAGGCATAGCTGATGTGCAGGCCCCAGAGCAGCGGTTCGTGAAGGGTGCGATACCCCTCCCAGCGTGCCAGCCGCACGAGATTGGCCGCCGCCGCCACCAGCATGACCAGCGCCAGCAACTCCGCCGGCATCGGCACACCGAACAGGACCAGCAGCTGCAACAACACCACGCCGAGCGTCGACCCCACGGCAAGCGCCTCCAGCCAGGCCATCGCTGTTGCCTTGGGCCGGCCCAGCTTGAGCGAGGTAAAGAAGGGGATGACGCGGCCGCCGAGCAGGACCATCAGCATGGCAATCAGCAGCACGCCCAGGTAGCCGCCCTCGCGAATCAGGTGCAGCTTGCCCTGGGTGACACCGAGATGCATGGCCAGGTTGGCCAGGGCAAGCAGCAGCAAGACCGGCACGAACATCAGGTTGCGCCACAGCCGGGCCGCCACCACCAGCCGCCCCATCACCAGGGCCGCCAGCGGCAGGAAGGCCACGTCGAGCAGCATCAGCAGCCAGGCCGGCAGGCCCATCGGGTAGGCCAGCAGCACGCGTGCCGCCAGCCAGAGGCCCACCAGGCCCAGCAACGGAGCGCCCCTCACGCTGGGCCGGCCGGTCCAGTTCTGTACCGCCGTCAGCAGGAAGCCCACCACCACCGCGGCGCCGAAGCCGAAGATCATCTCGTGCTGGTGCCACCACATCAGCCCACCATGGGGCCGCAGCAGGATATCCCCATGCCAGAAGGCGAACCACACGATCAGTGACAGCACGCTGAACAGCGATGCCAACAGGAAGAAGGGGCGAAAGGCGAGACGCGCCACGGGGAGACGCGTCAGGCCGGATGCAGCTTGCGGTGCTGAAGAAGCAGATTTCATGGTGGCATACCCGACTCAAACGCTTGGATAACGCCATTGTCTGCGCTTGAACCGGGCAGCACCATGACCGGTATCAAGAATGCTTCTTTCTACCTGATTACTCACCTTGATCAGCCATCGGGCCAATCTTTCAGCCTCCGCCGAGGCGCCTATCGGCGCCAGTCGCGATGGGGACTCGGAGCGCCGAACCGAGCGCTCCAACAGCTGCTTTCTCCACCAGGCGCCTGCTGAGTTTTATGCGTAATCAGGTTTTTTTAATGGTTCCTAATGGCTCGTGCCTTCCTCGTACTGTGTCTTGTTCCACACATTGTACTTGCCCGAGGGGCGCTTCATCGGCATGCGGCCCAGTTCCTCCAGGGTGTTGGCGTCGAGCCACAGCAGGTAGCCGTCGTCGTCCCAGATGCTCAATAGCAGGGTTTCGCCGCGGCGGTCGAACTCCACGTGGGCGGCGGTCTTGCCCGGCTCGGGGATCAGTGTCTCGACGATCTCCAGGCTCTGCTTGTCGATCACGTGGATGCGGTCGTGGTTGGGGCCGAAGAAGACGTCCACCCAGGCGTAGGGCGAGTTTTCGTGGCTGCGCATGAAGAAGCCGGGGCCGTCGGTCTCGATATGGGTGATCAGCGACCAGTCGGTCATGTCGAAGACCGAGACCTGCCCCTTGTCGATGTGCGGAATCGCCATGACGCGTCGCCCGTCCAGCTCCCAGGTGATGCCGGCGCCCAGGTGCGGCATGCCTTCCAGCGGCAGGTCGGCGACCTTGACCTCCTCGTCCATGTCGAACACCTGGCCGCCCTGGCCACCGCGAGCCGCACCCACGATATAGCGGTACTCCATGTCGAAGAAGAAGTCGTCCAGGTAGTCCGGCGCCTCCATGCGGTGCAGGGCGAAGTCGCCGACGATGGTCTCGTCGCCGTCTGCCCGCTCCTCGGGCCAGCGGATCTCCCACACCTCGGGAATATCGCGCAGGGCGGCGACGAAACTGTTGCGCGGCGGCGCGGTATAGACGGCGCTGACCCGTGACGTGTCGCCGTTGAGGCCCTCCACCGGGATGGTGGCGATCAGGTCGAGGTCACGGGCATCCAGCAGCACCAGCGAGTGGGGCAGGTAGTTGCCGGCCAGCACATAATTGCCGTCGGCGGAGACGGCGATGTTGCGCATATTGATGCCGGCACGCACCTCGGCGGTTACCTCGAGATTGTAGATGTCGTACTTGGTCACCCAGCCATCCCGGGAGCCGAAGTAGACGTAGCGGCCGTCCGGCGTGTACTTGGGTCCGCCGTGCAGCGCATAGCGGCTGGGGAAGCGAGTGATGCGCTCGAACTTGTCGCCGTCGAGCAGGCTGACGTGGTGATCACCGATCTCCACCACGATGAACAGGTTCTTGAGATCCTCGACCTCGAACACCGGCTCGTCGGGCAGGGTGCCATAGGCGTGGCGAACGTCATGGCTGGCCAGGATGTCTTCCTCTGTCCAACTCGGCTCCACCTCCGGCGCCTCGAAGATCCACTCTGCCAGGGCAGCGATCTCGGCCTCGTCCAGCAGTTCGCCGTAGGCGGGCATCTGGGTGGCAATGCGCCCATCGTGGATCACCTCGAAGGCCTCGTCCTGCTTTAGCCGCGAGAGGTTGTCGGGTAGCAGCGCGGGGCCAATGCCCCCCAACCGGCTGACACCATGACAGATCGCACAGTGGTGGTTGTAGAGCATGCTGGGGTCGGGCTCATCGGCGACGGCTGGCAGGACCGGAATGGCCACGCCCAGCAGGGCACCGAACAGCAGCGAGGGTCGTATCACAGCGCCATCCTCCCCATTTCCGCCGGGGCATCAGCGCTGTCGCTATTCGCGCCGGTGACCGCCTCGGCGTCGCGTCGCGTCATCCGTGTCATGGCCGGCGCCAGGGTGTCGGCCAGGCGCACCACCTCGCCAACGACGATCAGGGTAGGCGGCTGGAAGTTTTCCTGCTCGATGACCTCGACCACGTCACCCAGCGTGGCCAGCACATGGCGCTGCTGGGGCGTGGTGCCGCGCTCGACCAGGGCGACTGGATGCGAAGCCGGCAGGCCATTGCGCTGTAGCTCGCGGCTGATCAATCCGGCATTGGCCAGGCCCATGTAGAAAACAGCGGTGTGGTTGGGCACCGCCAGGGCGGCCCAGTTGAGGTCCAGTGCATTATCCGCCTTGCAGTGGCCGGTGACGAAGGTGACGCTCTGGGCAAAGTCCCGGTGGGTGAGCGGAAAGCCGGAGTAGGTGGAGCAGCCAGACGCCGAGGTGATGCCCGGCACCACGCGAAAGCCGACCCCGTGCTCGATCAGGTACTCGGCCTCCTCGCCGCCACGGCCGAAGATGTAGGGGTCGCCGCCCTTGAGGCGCAGGACCCGCTTGCCCTCACCCGCCAGGCGCACGAGCAAGGCGTTGGTCTCATCCTGGGTCAGGGCGTGGCAGCGCGAGGCCTTGCCGACGTAATAGCGACGCGCAGAGGCCGACGCCAGGGCCAGCACTTCCTGGGATACCAGCCGGTCGAAGACCAGGCAGTCGGCCTGCTGCAGCAGCGACAGGGCGCGCAGGGTCAACAGGCCGGGGTCGCCGGGGCCGGCTCCCACGATGGCAACCTCGCCGGACGCCAAGGGCGCCTCATCGAGGTCGAAGCTCAGGTTTCGCGAATGGCGATGTGTGATCATGGTCGGCCTCTCCCCGAAGCGTCAACGGTCATCTTTCTGATTCTGTGTGAAGGCCTACAGCTCGATGCTCTGGATGGCATCGTAGGGTGCTGCGACACGGCGCTGGCGACTGTCCTCGACGCCAATCTCCTCGTTGCTGAGGTAGCAGCCGGGATCCTCTTCCCAGGGGTCGCCGGTAACCTTCCATGCCCGCACACGGGTGTTGCCGTTGCAGATCGGAAGATAGCGGCATTCTGCGCAGCGCCCCTTGAGCGGCCGTGGCCGCTGACGAAAGCCCTGCATCAGAGGGTCCTGCGTGTCACGCCAGATCTCGGAGAACGGCCGCTCGCGGACGTTGCCGAGGGTGTGATCCCACCAGAAGGTGTCCGGGTGGACATTGCCGAGGTTGTCGATATTGGCGATGTGTTCACCGGAGGCGTTGCCCCCCCAGTTGGTCAGCCGCTGCTCCAGGGCCTCGGCCTGCTCCGGGAAGTGCTCGCGTGCCCACATCAACAGGAAGGGGCCGTCGGCATCGTTGTTGCCGGTGACGTACTCGCGCTCGACGCCGCGTGCCAGCTCCGCCCGGCAGTGGTCGAACAGCTGGGTCATGGCGTCGCGGGTCATCTGGTGCCAGGCATCGTGCTTGCCATGGCGGTGGCCGCGCCCGCCGTAGTTGAGGTGCGAGAGGTAGAACTTGTCGACGTCGTGTTCGTCGATCAGCGCCAGGATGTCACCGAGCTGCTCATAGTTCTGCTGGGTCAGGGTGAAGCGCAGCCCCACCTTGATGCCGCGCTCCTTGCACAGCTTCACCGCGTGCATCGACTCGCGGAAGGCGCCCTTGCGCTGGCGGATCACGTCGTGGGTCTCCTCCAGGCCATCGATGCTGATGCCGACGTAGTCGTAGCCGATGTCGGCGATCTCGTCGATGTTGGACTCATCGATCAGGGTGCCGTTGGTGGATAGCCCGGTATAGATGCCCAGCTCCCGCGCCCGACGCGACAGCTCGAAGATATCGGGTCGCATCAACGGCTCGCCCCCGGAGAGGATCAGCGCCGGTACCCGGAAGCGCTGCAGGTCATCGAGCACCGCATGCGCCTCGGCGTTGGAGAGCTCACCGGCAAAATCAATGTCCGCCGACGTGGTGTAGCAGTGCTTGCAGGTCAGGTTGCAGCGACGGATCAGGTTCCAGATCACCACCGGCCCCGGCGGCTTGCGCGCCGGCGGCACCGGAGTGGGCTCTACCAGGGACTTGATGTAGCGGGTAACTCTGAACATGGGAAACTCCTCTAGCGGCGCGCCTTGGCTCTACCTAGGCCTGCCTGTCGGACCGGCCGGCCAGTCGCAGGCCGGTCTTCTTGAGAATGCGTGAGCTGTAGAGAATGCGATGATCCCGGCAGGCGTCACCGAGCAGGGAGCGAAGCTCATCGGCCTGGCGCTCGACATCGGCGTGGGTCTGGCCATGCAGCATGGCGAACAGGTTGTAGGGCCATTCCGGCAGGTGGCGAGGCCGACGATAGCAGTGGCTGACTCCCGGCAACGTCCCCACTACGCGGCCCAGGCGGTCGATATGGGCGTCATCCACATCCCATACGGTCATGCCGTTGGCCAGGTAACCCAGCCGGTAGTGGTTGGGCACTGCGGCAATGCGACGGATGATCCCGGATGCCTGCATGCGCTGCATGCGCTGGCGCACCTCTTCCCCGTCGATACCCAGCGGCTTGCCCACGGCGCTCCAGGGATCGGGTACCAGCGGCAGGCCGGCCTGGGTGGCCAGTACGATGGCGCGGTCGACGGCGTCCAGGCCACCCGGCGCTGGCGTGGCGGCATTGGCTTCAGACGGGCAGGTGGAGACGGACATGGAATTCCTCCTGCTTGGGCATGTTGAAGACCGGCAGGCCGGTGGCCGCCTCGATTGCCTCGATCGCCTCGGCGATGCCTTCCGGCGTTTCGGTTGCCAGCACGAACCACATGTTGAGACGGTGCTCGCGACGGTAGTTGTGGGCCACCTCCGGGAAAGCGTTGACCGCCGCGGTGACGCGCTCGAAGTCGGCCTCCGGCACTTCCAGCGCCGCCAGAGTGAGGCCGCCTCCCAGTCGCTCGGCGTGGTACATGGGGCCGAAGCGGCTGAGCACGCCGCTGTCCCGCAGTCGTTCGAGCCGATAGAGCAGTTCACCCTCGCTCAGGTCGATTTCCGCCGCCACGGCGGCAAAGGGCGCCTCGACCAGCGGCAGGCCATCCTGCAGGCGATTGATGATGCGCCGGTCGGCGGCGTCCAGCTCCGCCGGCTCAGGCCGGCTGAGGCGTTCTGCGATCATGACTATCGTCCTCTCGGGTGTAGCGTCCCCCGCGCTGCTTGTAGGCCTTGAGGCTGAACAGCACGCGGTGGGGAATGGCCTGCAACGCCTGGCGCTCGACGATCTCGTCCAGCGCGGCCAGAACCCGGTCGCGACGAGTGCCATGAATCATGCAGAACAGGTTGTAGGGCCAGTCGGGCAACCGGCGCGGACGGCGATAGCAGAGCGTCACCGCGGGCTCGGCTGCCAGGCGCCTTCCCAGCTCACCCACCGCCTCGTCGGGTACGTTCCAGACCACCATGGCATTGGCAGAGATACCCAAGGCATGATGCTTGACCACCAGGCCCATGCGCTTGATCAGTCCCTCTGCCTGCCAGCGGTACACACAGGCCATGACCTCGCTCTCGCTCATCCCGCACTGCTCGCCAAGCGCGAGCCAGGGGCGCGGGTTGATCGGCAGGCCTCGCTCGAGCAGGGCACGCAGGCGACGCTCAGCGTCGGTGCAGGGAACTGGTTCGTGCGATACGTGACTCATGCGCCCTCCAGCTCGGCCCAGGGAATGGGAAACCCCAGGTCGATATGGAAGCCCTCGAGCATCGGCAGGCGCAGCAGCGGCTGGCCCAACTCGGCTTCCAGTGCATCGAGCCGCGCTTCCAGTTGCCCTTCGTCGGCAGCGGTCATCACGAACCAGAGGTTATAGCGATGCTCACGGGCATAGTTGTGATTGACGCCGGCAGAGCGATTGATCACCTCGGCCGCCTCGTCACGCTGCGTTTCCGGCACCGCCACCGCCGCCAGCAGGCTGGCGCCGGCCCGGGCGTGATCGAAGACCGGGCCTACCCGGCTCAGTACCTGCTCGTCCTGCAGGGCCTGCAGTCGCGCAACCACCTCGGCTTCGCTCACACCAAGCTGCTCTGCCATGGCGGCGTAGGGCCGCTCACAGATCGGCAGGCCGCGCTGATAGCTGTCGATGAGGCGACGGTCGAGAAGGTCAAGTGCAGCCATGGGCAGGTACCGAGCCGGTCGATGGGAAGCATGATGTTAAGTCGCATCTTACATGCCTCATCAAGTCTGAAAGCGGTCATTGACGCTGCGGTTGACACAGGTCAAAAGAGGAATTTTTACTCGCCCGACCTTGATATCCGTCAAAGCAGCAAAACCGCAACGAGGGGACACTTCGCTGACGGCCACTCTCTTTCACGGCCCTTCCTGTTCCGTCGTCCTGCGAGGCTTACCCATGTACCAGCCGGCTCTCTTCCTGCTCATCGGCTTACTGTTCTCGGCTACTGCCATGGCGGAGAGCCACGAGGATGCCCTCGATCCACAGCGCCAGGCAGAACTCGAGACCCTGCTCTATCAGGACTGCGGTTCCTGTCACGGCATGACGCTGCGCGGCGGGCTGGGGCCGGCGCTGCCCCGCGACCGCATGGAGGGTTTCACCGTCGAAGCGCTCGCCCATATCATCCTGCACGGCATACCCGGCAGCGCCATGCCGGGCTGGAAGGCACTGATCAGCGAGGAAGACGCGCGCTGGATCGCCGACCACCTGAGAAAAGACAATCCCCTCGAAACACTGAATACGCCAGACTGACCAGGAGTCGCCCATGCCCCTTTTCACCCCGATCAAGACGCTGCTCACCGCCAGCGCCGTTGCCCTGCTGCTGAGCAGCCCGGCAGCTGCCGAGCCCGACACCACGGCGCATGTCGAGCTACGCGGCACCGGCGACCTTGGCGTAGTCATCGAGCGCGCTACCGGCAGCGTGGCCCTGGTCGACACGACCGAAAAGACGGTGCTGCGCCATATCGAAGGCTTCGGCGATCTGTCTCATGCTTCGGTGAAGTTCACCCGTGACGCCCGCCACGCCTTCGTCTTCGGCCGTGACGGTGGGCTGACCCGGCTCGACCTGCTCACCGGCGAGATCGACGGGCGCATCATCCAGGGCGGTAACAGCATCGGCGGCGCCATCTCCCAGGACGGCCGCTTCGTGGCGGTTGGCAACTACGAGCCCGGCGGCGTGAAGGTCTTCGACGTCGAGACCATGGAACTGGTGATCGACGTGCCGGCGACCTACGAAAAGCCGGATGGCACCACCGACCAGGCCAAGGTGGTGGGCGTGGTGGACGTCCCGGGGAATATCTTCGTCTTCAGCCTGTTCGAGGCGGGCGAGATCTGGACCCTGGACATGTCCACGGACGAGCCCGAGCTGACCAAGTACCGTGACGTCGGCAGCATGCCCTACGACGCGCTGATCACGCCCAACGGTCGCTACTATATCGCCGGCCTGTTCGGCGAGGACGGCATGGCCCTGCTCGACCTGTGGCACCCGGAAAACGGCGTGCAGCGTATCCTGCCCGACTACGGCCGCGGCGAGGAGCGCCTGCCGGTGTACAAGATGCCCCATCTGGAGGGCTGGGCCATGGCCGGCGACCAGGCCTTCTTCCCCGCCGTGGGTCGCAACGAGGTGCTGGTAGCCAATACCCGCGACTGGTCGCTGACCGAGCGCATCGAGGTACATGGCCAGCCGATCTTCGTCATGAGCCGTCCCGACGAGCAGCAGGTCTGGGTCACCTTCGCCCATCCCCTCAATGACAAGGTGCAGGTAATCGATACCCGTACGCTAGAGGTGATCGAGACCCTGTCGCCCGGCGAGTCGATCCTGCACAAGGAGTTCACGCCCCGGGGCGAGCATATCTGGATCTCGGCTCGCGACAGCAACCAGATCACCGTCTACGACACCCGTACCTTCGAGGTGCTGGCGACCCTGCCTGCCGAGTCGCCCAGCGGCATTTTCTTTACCCACCGAGCTCATCGCATCGGCCTTTAGGGAAGCACAGCGGAAAAACGAAAGCCGGGGATATCCTCCCCGGCTTTTTTGGTCCTGCCCGCGACATTCGGTCTCACGCCACCGCTTCCTTAAAGATGTATTTTACATACTTCTTTATAAAGTCATCCCTGACGAAGGAGACGCCCCATGCTCACCCACGAGCAAGAAAGGTTGATTGAAGCCACCGCCCCGGTGGTCGCGGAGCACCTCGATGCCATCGCCCAGCGCTTCTACCCGCTGATGTTTGCCCGCTATCCCGGCGTGGCCTCGTTGTTCAATGCCGCTCACCAGCAGAGCGGTGCTCAGCAGCGCGCCTTGGCCGGCGCCGTGCTGGCCTATGTGCATCTGCGCCAGGACCCCGCCAGGGCCAGGTCCGTGCTGGGCACCGTGGTCGAGAAACACGTATCCCTGGGCATCCAGCCGGATCAGTACCCCATCGTCGGCGAATGCCTGATGGCGGCCATCGGCGAGGAGCTGGGCGATGCCCTGACACCGGACATTGCGGACGCCTGGGGCGCCCTCTACGAGGAACTGGCCGGCCTGCTGATCGAGCTCGAGGAGCGGCGCTACCACGCCTTCGCCCAGCAGCCCGGTGGCTGGCGTGGCCTGAGGCGTTTTCGTATCGCGGCCACCCGCCAGGAGAGCGCGGTGATCCGCTCCTTCGTGCTGGAGCCCGAGGATGGCGGCGTCGTCGCCGGACACCAGCCCGGCCAGTACATCGGCGTTCGCCTCAGCATCCAGGGCGAGCCGGTCTATCGCCACTACAGTATCTCGGCTACAGCCAACGGCCGTGGCTACCGGATCTCCATCAAGCGTGAGCCCGACGGCCGAGTCAGCCGATACTTCCATGATGTGCTGACGGTGGGCGACAGCCTGGACCTGCTGCCTCCCGCCGGCGACCTGACGCTCCATCCAGGCGACGAGCCGGTGGTCCTGGTCAGCGGTGGCGTGGGCCAGACCCCCATGCTGTCGCTAGCACGCCAGGCGCTGGAGCAGCAGCGCCAGGTGGTCTACCTGCACGCCGCCCTGGATGCCGAGCATCACGCCTTCCGCGACGAAATCGCCCTGCTGCAGACGGAACACGCCAACCGGCTCAAGGCGGTGACCATTCACGAGCAAGGCGAGGAGGCCGACCACATCGGGCGCATCGATCGGGCGCTCCTCGAGCACTACCTGCCGACGGGCAAGCCTCGCTGCTACTTCGTCGGCCCGCAGGGCTTCATGAGCGCAGTGAACCAGGCCCTGGCGGACCTTGGCATCGACGAGAGCCGCCGCCATTTCGAGCACTTCGGCCCTTCGCGCCCCCTCGACGCTGCCTGAACGCGAGCCGCCAGCAAGCGCGCCCTGGCTCACCAGGGCGCCAAGGCCTTCCTTCCTCGACAATTCCGCCTCGCCATGACCCGTATCAAAAGCGTGACCTCGATAGTCGACTAGCATGGTCGGATTTACCCAGACTGCGAGGAGAGCGACATGGAGCTTGTCTGCCCGGCCGGCAACCTGCCGGCCCTGAAGCGAGCCGTGGATGAAGGAGCCGATGCCGTCTACTTCGGTTTCCAGAATTCCACCAATGCCCGGCAGTTCGCCGGCCTCAACTTCACCGACAAGCGTGCCCGCGAAGGCATCGACTACGCCCACGCCCGCGACAAGCGGGTATTCTGTGCCATCAACACCTATCCGCAGCCCGACGGCTGGGCTCAGTGGACCCGCGCCGTGGACCAGGCTGCAGACCTCGGCGTCGACGCCCTGATCATGGCCGACATGGGCCTGCTCGACTACGCGGCACGGCGCCACCCCGACCTCGCCCGCCACCTTTCGGTACAGGGCTCGGCCACCAGCCATGAGGCCCTGCGCTTCTACCACGACCATTTCGGCATCAAGCGCGCCGTGCTGCCGCGGGTGCTTTCCATCACCCAGGTGCGCGACCTGGCCAAGCAAAGCCCGGTGGAGCTCGAGGTATTCGCCTTCGGCAGCCTGTGCATCATGGCCGAGGGGCGCTGCTACCTCTCCTCCTACCTCACCGGCGAGTCGCCCAACACCCGCGGCGTCTGCTCTCCGGCGGCCCACGTGCGCTGGGAGGAGACCCCCGAGGGGCTGGAGTCACGCCTCAACAACGTGCTGATCGACCGCTACGGCGAGGGTGAGCGGGCCGGCTATCCCACCCTGTGCAAGGGGCGCTTCGAGGTGGGCGGCGAGACCTATCACGCCATCGAGGAGCCCACCAGCCTCAACACCCTGGAGCTGCTCCCTGAGCTGCGCGAACTCGGCATCAGCGCGGTGAAGATCGAGGGCCGCCAGCGCAGCCCGGCCTACGTATCCAAGGTGGCAGGTATCTGGCGCCAGGCGCTGGACCGCCTCGAACGCACACCCGAGCGCTTCCACCCCGACCCCGCCTGGATGGCCGGCCTCGGCGAAGTCTCCGAAGGCGCCACCACCACCCTGGGCGCCTACGAACGCCGCTGGAAATAGGAGCAGAAACGTCATGTCGACTTCCCCTACCCTGCAGCTGTCGCTGGGCCCGGTGCTGTTCTACTGGACCCGCGAGCGCTATGCCGACTTCTACCGCGAGGCCGCCGACTGGCCGGTGGAAATCGTCTATCTCGGCGAGTCCGTCTGCTCGCGCCGCCGCGACATGAAGCTCGACGACTGGCTCGGCATCGGCCGCGAGCTGGCCGAAAGCGGCAAGCAGGTAGTGATCGCCAGCCAGACCCTGATCGAGTCCGAGGCCGACCTGCGCGACCTGCGCAAGCTGTGCGACAACGGCGAGTTCACCGTCGAGGCCAATGACCAGAGCGCGCTGCAGCGCCTCTCTGCCGCCGGCCTGCCCTTCGTCGCCGGCGCTGCGCTGAATCTCTACAACCCGGCCTCCATCGGCGTGATGGCCCGTGCCGGCATGCAGCGCTGGCAGGCGCCGGTGGAGATGTCGCGCAGCGATCTCGCCCGACTGCTCACCGATTGCGCCACTGAGGGGCTGGACCAGCCCTGCGAGGTATTCGCCTACGGCCATCTTCCGCTGGCCTGGTCGTCGCGCTGCTTCACCGCCCGGCGTCACCAGAAGCCCAAGGATCGCTGCCAGTTCGTCTGCCAGAAGTACCCCGAAGGCCTGCCGCTGCGCTCCCAGGAGTCCAAGGAGGTGTTTACCCTCAACGGCATCCAGACGCTTTCCGGCGCCTGCCAGGACCTGCGCCACGAGGTGAGCGACATGGCCGCGATGGGCGTGGCCGTAGCGCGCCTGAGCCCCCGTGCAGAGGGCATGGCCGAAGTCGTCGCCGCCTTCGACGCCGCCCGCCGCGGCGAGCTGCCCGCCGCCGACCCGCTGGCCCTGGTCGAGGCCGAGGTCTGCGACGGCTACTGGCACGGCCGCCCGGGCATGGATAACACCCGGCTGCCGGCCGGCTGAAACCAACAGCACCACAGCTCACTCTTCTATGGAGCCTCGACGAAGCAGAGTGAGGCGCCGGGGCAGGTCGAAGAGGAGGTCATTTGCCATGGGTGAGGAGCATTGCTCCGAACGGGCTGGCCATGGATGGCCAGCCCCGGTCCTGCAAGCGGAGCAGGATGCGAGAGCGAAGCAGGGCAAATGTAGCGCCCATGGATGGGTTCACAGCGCCTCCTCGTAGACCTGGCGACGGCGCGGTACAGCCAATGGCAAGCACTACCGTTTATCTCGATAGACCTTTTTCTGATCTGGGTCATGTTCTCCCGCTGCCGAAGGCACTAGCCTTCACACACCATATGTTGTGTATCGACACACCAAACGGCAGCACATATAGGGAGATTACGGTGAACGCCCCCATCCGCCAGGCCGGCCCGCGCCGCATCGACGTCGCATCGACCGTCAACGAATACCTCGAACGCGCCGACTGGCGCGTGCACGCCAACGCCAACCAGGGCTACTCCCTGGGCGGGTTGATCCTCAACGTCTCGGGCAAGCTGATCGCCAACTACTGGCTCGACGAGGTCTACCCGGTCGAGGTTGGCGCCGCCCACCGCGAGGGCGACCTGCATATCCACGACCTCGACATGCTGTGCGGCTACTGCGCCGGCTGGTCGCTGCGCCAGCTGCTTATCGAGGGGTTCAACGGCGTGCCCGGGCGCGCCGAGAGCGATCCGCCGCGCCATCTCTCCAGCGCCTTGGGGCAGATGGTCAACTTCCTCGGCACCCTGCAGAACGAGTGGGCCGGCGCCCAGGCCTTCAGCTCCTTCGATACGTATCTCGCGCCCTACGTGCGCAAGGATGGGCTGGACTATCAAGCAGTGAAGCAGGCGGTCCAGGAGTTCATCTACAACCTCAACGTGCCGTCGCGCTGGGGCAGCCAGACGCCCTTCACCAACCTCACCTTCGACTGGGTATGCCCGGCGGACCTGCGCGATCAGGTGCCGATCATCGGCGGCGAGGAGCAGCCCTTCACCTACGGCGAGCTGCAGGCGGAGATGGACCTGATCAACCGCGCCTACCTGGAAGTGATGGAGGCCGGCGACCGCCAGGGGCGGGTGTTCACCTTCCCCATCCCCACCTACAACATCACCACCGACTTCGACTGGGAGAGCGACAACGCCGAGCGGCTGTTCGCGCTGACCGCCAAGTACGGCCTGCCCTACTTCCAGAACTTCCTCAACTCGGACCTGGAGCCGCACATGGTGCGCTCCATGTGCTGCCGCCTGCAGCTCGATCTCTCGGAGCTGCTCAAGCGCGGCAACGGCCTGTTCGGCAGCGCCGAGCAGACCGGCTCGCTGGGGGTGGTGACGCTCAACTGCGCGCGGCTGGGCTACCGCTTCGCCGGTGATCGGGCGGGCCTGCTCGAAGAGCTCGACCGCCTGCTGGCACTGGGCCGCGACAGCCTGGAGCTCAAACGTGGGTGCATCCAGCAGTGGATGGATAAAGGGCTCTACCCCTACACCCAGCGCTACCTGGGCACCCTGCGCAACCACTTTTCCACGCTGGGTGTGAACGGTCTCAACGAGATGGTGCGAAACTTCTCGGAAGACCGCTACGACATCACCACCCCGGAGGGGCGCCAGCTTGCCCTGGAGGTGCTCGACCACGTACGCGGGCGAATGCAGGAGTTCCAGGCCGAGACCGGGCATCTCTACAACCTGGAGGCGACACCGGCGGAGGGCACCACTTACCGCTTCGCCCGCGCCGACGCCGAGCGCTTTCCTGCCATTCTGCAGGCCGGCACGCCCGAGGCGCCCTACTACACCAATTCCAGCCAGCTGCCGGTGGGGCACACCGACGACCCCTTCGAGGCACTGATTCACCAGGATCCGCTGCAGACGCGCTATACCGGTGGCACCGTGCTGCACCTCTATATGCGCGAGAAGCTCTCCAGTCCCGACGCCTGCCGCAAGCTGGTGCGTACCGCCCTGTCGCGCTTCCGCCTGCCCTACATCACCGTGACGCCGACCTTCTCGATCTGCCCGGTGCACGGCTACCTGGCCGGCGAACACGAATTCTGCCCGAAGTGCGACGAGGCACTGCTGGCAAGACGCGCCGCGGCCATACCGGCCTGAGCGTTTTTTACCCCACTATTTTATCCACCACTGGAAGGAACCAAGAAGATGACGAACATCGACACCCTGCCCACCGAACAACGCCAGCGCTGCGAGGTCTGGACCCGCGTGATGGGCTACCACCGCCCGGTCAGCCAGTTCAACGTCGGCAAGCGTTCCGAGCATCGCGAGCGCCGCCACTTCACCGAACGGGCCGCCGCCCTCACACCCTGATACCAAGCGCTGACGCATCCACTACACTGCCGGGCTTCGTGCCCGGCAAGAGCCTTCCGCTTGGCAAAGGAGCCCTCGATGATCGCCACCGACCTCGACTCGCCCTCACCTGTGCCTCTTGATGGCATTCGGCTCCCCATCGCCGGCCTGACCCAGATGACCACGCTGGACTATCCCGATCACCTGGCCTGCGTGGTGTTCCTTCAGGGTTGCCCGCTGCGCTGCGGCTACTGCCACAACGGCCATATGATGGCGCCACGCCGCGGCGACGAACAGGAGTGGCAGGCGGTGCGGGAGTTTCTGGAGAGCCGCCGGGGGCTGCTCGAGGCGGTGGTGTTCAGCGGCGGGGAACCCACCCTGCACCACGCCCTGCCGGCCGCCGTCAGCGAAGTAAAGGCGATGGGCTTCAAGGTGGGGCTGCATACCGCGGGCCCCTATCCGGGCCGGCTCTCGCGCCTGCTGCCGAATCTCGACTGGGTGGGGCTCGACGTGAAGGGCCGCGGAAGGGACTTCGACCTTATCTGCGGCCGACCCGGCATCTGGCAGCGTCACAGCCAGAGCCTGATGACGCTGCTCGACAGCGGCGTGTCCTTCGAGTGCCGCACCACCGTGCATTGGCGCGACTTCGACCTGGCCGGGGTGGAGCGCCTTGCACTCACCTTGGCCGACTGCGGTGTGCGCCGCTACGCCATTCAGGTGGCGCGCACCAACCAGTGCCTCGACCCGGCCTACTGCCAGCCGGTGGAAAACGCCCCGCCGCGGGCGATGCTCGCCGGGCTGGTCAAGCGCCTCGCCCCCCATTTCGCGCACATCGAGCTGCGTGAGTGAGCCCAACCGACATGGTCTAAGCTGAGTGTGAATCCTTGAGCAACTTGAGGAGAGGGATATGCTGAACAAGCTGGGTATTGCCTTGTACTTCCTGTTCTGGGCAGCGGCCATCGTCGTGATATTCGCGCTGGTGGCCGGGCTGTTCTATCTGATCGCTATCGACCAGATGCCCATCAGCTGGAACCTTGTCTCGGGTAGCCTGTTCTTTGTCATCCTTGCCGTTATCTTCTGGGTCTGCGCCCAGGCATCGAGGCACTACCTGACAAATGGTGAAGCATCGACACCTGACAGAAACGCATCATCTGAGACCTAGCTTTGGAGACATAGCTTTGAAGATATAGCTTTGAAGACATAGCTTTGAAGACATAGCTTCAGTGGCTGAGATTCTCCGGCCCGAAGGCGTCTGGCAGTAGTGCCTCGATGGTGTAGCCCTTGAGCAGCCTGCCCTCGGCATCGACCACATAAATGCGGGTCTCGGCGTCGGCGAACTCGCGAATGCGCTGGCGACAGTCACCACAGGGGGAGCAGAGGTGCTCGCCGGGGCCGATGACGTAGACACTGCGCAGGCGCCGCTCCCCGGCGCTGACCATGGCGGCGATGGCCGAGGCCTCGGCGCACAGCCCCTTGTAGTGAGCCACCTCGACGTTGGCGCCGAAGTAGCGCGCCCCGCTCTCGCTCTCCACCATGGCACCCACCGGGTGCTGAGAGTAGGGTGCGTAGGCATTGCCGCGCGCCACGATCAGCGCGGCGACAGTCGCCGGATCGATGGTCCGATCGATATCGCTCATGCCGCCCCTACCGCATCGTCACGGAGCACCGCTTCCAGCGCCACCTCGACCATCTCGTTGAAGCTGCGCTCGCGGTCTTCGCTGGGCAGCGACTCGCCCTTGAGAATATGGTCCGACACCGTGCAGATGGTCATCGCCCTGGCGCCAAACTCCGCCGCCACACCGTAGAGCCCCGCCGCCTCCATCTCCACACCGACGATGCCGTAGCGCCTCATCAGTTCGAACAGCTCGCCCTGGGGGTTGTAGAACAGGTCCGCCGAGAACAGGTTGCCCACCTTCACCGCCACGCCCTGGGCCGCGGCGGCGTCGACAGCATGGCGGGTCAGCTCGAAATCGGCGATGGCGGCGAAATCGTGGCCCATGAAGCGGGTGCGGTTGACCGCCGAATCGGTGCTCGCGCCGAGCCCGATCACCACGTCGCGTACCGCCACGTCGTCGCGTACCGCACCGCAGGAGCCAACCCGGATCAGCCGCTTCACGCCATAGTCGGTGATCAGCTCCTTGGCGTAGATGGAGACCGAGGGGATGCCCATGCCGTGGCCCATCACCGAGACCTCGCGATTCTGGTAGCGCCCGGTGTAGCCGAGCATGTTGCGCACGCTGTTCACCTCACGCGCGTCCTCGAGAAAGGTTTCGGCGATGTACTTGGCGCGCAGCGGATCGCCGGGCATCAGCACGGTGTCGGCGAAGATGCCGCGTTCGCCCTGGATATGGGGAGTCGCCATGTCGAGGCTCCTATGCAGCGAGTGGGTCGGTAGGGAGTGGCTTGGAAAGAAAGCTTGTGCCGTCGGCCATGGGCGCCAGTCCCAGGTGAGCCGCCAGGCTCTGGCCGATATCGGCGAAGGTGTCGCGCGCACCGAGGGAACCGGCAGGAAGCCCCGCGCCCAGGGCCAGCACCGGCACCCGTTCGCGGGTGTGATCCGTGCCGTGCCAGGTGGGGTCGCAGCCATGGTCAGCGGTAAGGACCAGCAGGTCGTCGTCGCGCAGCTTGGCCAACAGTTCGGGCAGCCTTGCGTCGAAGGCTTCCAGCGCAGCGGCGTAGCCGGTCACGTCGCGGCGGTGGCCGTAGAGGGTGTCGAAGTCGACGAAGTTGGTCATGACAAGCGAGCGGTCGCCGGCCTCATCCAGGGCGGCCAGGGTGGCGTCCATCAGCGCATCATGACCGCTGGCCTTGACCGTGCGGGTGATACCGCAGTGAGCGTATATATCAGCGATCTTGCCGATGGCGATCACCTCGCCGCCGTCGTCGGCGAGCTTCTGCAGCACCGTGGCCGCGGGCGGCTCGACGCTGTAGTCGCGGCGGTTGGCGGTACGGGCGAAGTCCGCCGCCTGTGTGCCGACGAAGGGCCGGGCGATCACTCGCCCGATGTTGTAGGGCTCGAGAAGGTGCCGGGCGGTCTCGCACAGGGCGTGGAGCCGCTCCAGGCCGAAGGCTTCCTCGTGAGCGGCAATCTGGAACACCGAATCCGCCGAGGTGTAGACAATGGGCTTACCGCTGGCCATGTGTTCCTCGCCGAGCCAGGCGATGATCTCGGTGCCCGAGGCGTGGCAGTTGCCCAGCACGCCGGGCAGCTCGCCCTCACGGATCAGCGCCTCGAGCAGCTCGGGCGGAAAGCTCTCCTCGCGGTCAAGAAAGTAGCCCCAGTCAAAGCGCACCGGTACACCCGCGATCTCCCAGTGGCCCGACGGGGTGTCCTTGCCCGAGGAGATCTCCCGGGCGTTGCCATAGGCGCCGCTCACTTCGGTTGGCACCTCGACGCCCTTGGCCCAGGCGCCGGTGCTTTCGCGGTGGGCGTGAAACAGCCCCAGCCGCGCCAGGTTGGGCAGCGCCAGCGGGCCTTGCCGCGCCGCCGGGCCGGGTTCGGGGCCCTGTCGCGAGCCGGGTTCGGGGCCCTGTCGCGGGCCGGGTTCGGGGCCCTGTAAAAAGCCGTCGCACTCCCCGCGAGCACAGGCAGCGGCGATATGGCCCAGGGTGTCGGCACCGGCATCATGGAAGCGGTCGGCATCCGGTGCGCCGCCGATGCCGAAGGAGTCGAGTACCAGTACGATGGCACGAGTCATGGCGCCTCCCGACGGATCACGTGCTGAATGAGTGTAGGCAGTGTGACGTCGCCGAGCCCGACGTCGTTCACTTCGATGGCCGCCTTGAGCTGGGCAGCGGCACGCTCGGCGTCGGCTTCGCTTCGTGCATGCACCCAGGCCAGGGGGCGCTCGCCGTCGACCGCCTCGCCGAGGGCGGCGATGCCGGTCAGCCCGACGGCATGGTCGATGGCGTCGCCCGGCGCGCGGCGTCCGCCGCCCAGTGCCACCACGGCGAGCCCCACGGCGCGGGTGTCCATGCGCGTGATGCGGCCACAGCGCTCGGCATGCACGGGGCGTACGATGGGCGCCTGGGGCAGGTAGCGGTCGCGGCGTTCGAGCAGGTCCGCGGGGCCGCCCAGGCCCGCTACCATGCGCCCGAAGCGCTCGGCGGCGGCACCGCTGGCTAGCCGGTCATCCAGCAGGGCCACTGCCGCTGAGCGACTCTCGGCCAGCTTGCCGGCCAACAGCAGCTCGGCGGCCAGCGTGCGGGTCAACTCCATCAGTCGACCGTCTGTTTTTTCGCCGCTCTCCTCCCCCCTCTTCTCACCGGTCAGTAGCGCAATCGCCTGGCGCACCTCGACGGCGTTGCCGGCGCAGGGCGCCAGCGGCTGGCTCATGTCGGTAAGCAGTGCCGTGGTCGGCGTGCCGGCACGGCTCGCCACCTCAGCGATGGCCTCCGCCAGCTCACGTGATTTTTCAGGCGTTGGCATAAAGGCGCCGCTGCCGCTCTTGACGTCCATTACCAGGGCGTCGAGTCCGCAGGCGAGCTTCTTGCCTAGTATCGAGCTGACGATCAGCGGCAGCGACTCCACCGTGGCGGTGACGTCCCGCACCGCATAGAGCCGCTTGTCGGCGGGTGCCAGCTCGGCAGTCTGGCCGACGATGGCCACACCCGCCTCTCGCACCAGACGGCGAAAACGCGCCCGCGAAGGGGCGATATCGTAGCCGGGGATCGATTCGAGCTTGTCCAGGGTGCCGCCGGTGTGGCCCAGGCCACGCCCGGAAACCATCGGCACGAAGCCGCCACAGGCGGCAACCCACGGCCCCAGCACCAGCGAGACGAGATCGCCCACGCCGCCGGTGGAGTGCTTGTCGAGTACCGGTCCTGGCAGGTCCTGATTCGCACCCAAACCACGCCACGCGAGCAGCTCGCCTGAGTCGCGCACGGCTTCGGTCAGCGCCACCGTCTCGCTGGCGCTCATGCCATTGAGGAAAATCGCCATGGCCAGCGCCCCGACCTGGGCGTCGGAGAGGCTACCGTCGCTGATGCCGCCCACCAGCTCGCGGATCGCCTCGGGCGAAAGCGCCTCGCCGTCGCGCTTGGCGCGGATCAGTTCCTGGGGCAGCGCTAGAGAACGCATCAGTAACCCTCCATCGAGCCCTTGTCTTCCTCGGTACCGAGGGTAGCGAGCAGGCTTCCCAGCAGGCCCGAGGCACCGAAGCGGAAATGCGCCGGGGTGATCCAATCCGCTCCCATGACCCTCTCGGCGAGCTGCAGGTAAGCAGCAGCGTCCTCCGCGGTACGCACGCCGCCGGCGGCCTTGAAGCCCACGTCGCGCCCACTCGCCTTGATGGTGGTGAGCAGGAGATCGGCTGCTTCCAGCGTGGCGTTGACCGCCACCTTTCCGGTGGAGGTCTTGAGGAAGTCGGCGCCGCCGTCGATGGCAAGCATGCCGGCACGGCTGATCAGTCCCGCCTCCTTCAGCTCGCCGGTTTCCAGGATCACTTTCAGCACCGCGTCGCCACACTCGCGCTTGCAGGCGGCGACCAGCTCGCGACCGACCTCGGCATCACCCGCCATCAGCGCACGGTAAGGAAAGACAACGTCGACCTCATCAGCCCCCGCGGCGATGGCCGCGAGGGTCTCGGCCGCGGCGCGCTCGACGTCGGCCTCGCCGTGGGGAAAGTTGGTCACAGTTGCCACCTTCACCTTGCCAGTCAGGCCCTGCTCAGCCAGCGCCTCACGGGCGGTGGCAATGAAACGGGGATAGACGCACACCGCCGCCGGGTGCCCCGCTGGCGTATTGGCGCGGGCGCACAGTTCGCGAATGATCGCGTCGCTGTCGTCGTCGTTGAGACTGGTGAGGTCCATCAGCACCAGGGCCTGGCGCGCGGCCTGTTCGAATTCTGTCATATCGCTACCTGTAGGATCGGGTCATCAAGTACGAGTGAATCGGCAAAGGTATACGCCCGACATCAGGTCATCGCTGCCAGCGAGAGGAAGAAACCGGCAATGGCGGCTGACATCAGATTGGACAGTGTACCCGCCAGCACCGCCTTGAGACCGAAGCGAGCGATGTCATGGCGCCGGCTCGGCGCGATGCTGCCCAGCCCACCCAGCAGGATCGCGATGGAGGAGAGGTTGGCGAAACCACACAGGGCGAAGGAGAGCACCGCCATGGTGTAAGGGGTCATTGCCTGCCCGGTGGCGGCCACCACCTGCTCGCCGTCCAGGTAGGGGGCCAGGTTGATATAGGCCACGAACTCGTTGACCACCAGTTTCTGACCGATGAAGGAGCCGGCCAGGGTGGCTTCCTCCCAGGGCACCCCGAGCAGGAAGGCGAGCGGGGCAAACAGCCAGCCAAGGATCAGTTCCAGGCTCAATCCTTCCATGCCGACCCAACCACCCACACCCCCCAGCATGCCGTTGATCAGTGCAATCAGGCCGATGAAGGCCACCAGCATGGCCCCCACATTGGCGGCAAGCTTGAGGCCCGAGGTGGCGCCGGCGGCCGCTGCGTCGAGCACGTTGGTGGGGTGGTCCTCCTCCTCTTCCAGGCGCGCCTCGGCCTTGGAGATGCTGTCTTCGGGCTCCTCGGTCTCGGGCATGATCAGCTTGGCGAACAGCAGCCCGCCCGGCGCGGCCATGAAGGAGGCCGCCACCAGGTACTCCATGGGAATGCCCAGTGCCGCATAGCCTGCCAGCACGGCACCGGCCACCGAAGCCAGGCCACCGCACATTACCGCGAACAGCTGCGAGGGTGTCATGCGGGCAATGAAGGGGCGCACCACCAGCGGCGCCTCGGTCTGGCCCACGAAGATGTTGGCGGTGGCCGAGAGCGACTCGGTGCGCGAAGTGCCCAGTGCCTTCTGCAGAGCGCCGCCGATAATGCGGATCACCCACTGCATGATGCCGATATAGTAGAGCACGGCGATCAACGACGAGAAGAAGACGATCACCGGCAGCACCTTGATGGCGAAGACGAAGCCGACGTTGTCGGTATCGGCCAGGCCACCGAAGAGAAAATCGATGCCATCGTTGGCGTAGAGCACCACCTGACTGACTCCGGCGGAGATCGTCGCCAGCACCGCCTGACCGAAGGGCACGTAGAGCACGAAGGCGCCAATGCCCGCCTGGATGGCGAAGGCGCCACCCACGGTTCGCAGGCGAATGTGCCGCCGGTTGGTAGAGAAAAGCAGGGCAATGGCGATCAGCGTCACCATACCGACCAGGCTCATGATGGGTGTCATGGGAAGTCCTTCCAGCCACGCTGGGAGTGGGCTCGCCTGAGCAAGTCGAGGGTCGAGGCGTTGTTGTTGGTTTCGGCAATAGGCGATCAGGTCAGCCGATCTGAGAAACTTATAACACCAAATGTTATTTTTCCAACATTTCTTGCATCGACATTGGATCAGCCGGGGCTGACCATGGGCCTGCCCCGGCGCGCTAGAGTGGAAAAACCGCACCGCCTGGCTCAGCATAGGCCCCATCAGGGAAGCGGAGGGTTCGATGAAGAAGGTAATGGCTCGATGAACGGCCGAAGCGCAATGCGCCTGGCCCGACTGCAGGAAACCCTTGCCAGAGGGGGGACGATCCACCTCAGCGAGGCGGCACGCCTCTGCGGTGTCTCCGAGATGACGATCCGCCGCGATGTCGCCGCCAGCGATGGCGCCATGGTTTTCCTGGGTGGTCGCCTGGTGATGGCGGACAACCCTCAGTATGCCCCGGTCTACAGCGTCGATGAGCAGAAGGACAGCCATTTTCAGGCCAAGCACCGCCTATGCGAGCAAGCTGCCGGTTTCATCGAGGAAGGGGATACACTGTTCATCGACTGCGGCACGACCCTTCTGCCGCTGATCGGCCTGCTGTCCGGTCGCAAGCAGCTGACAGTGGTGACCTACGCGCTCAATGTCGCCAATGCGGTGAGCGCGCTGCCCGATGTTCGCCTGGTACTGCTCGGCGGAGTCTATTACCCGGCCTCGCAATCCTTCGGCAGCGACGACATGAACCACTCAATCCGTCGCCTGGGGATCAACCGCGCCTTTTTCTCCGCCGCCGGTGTGCATGAGCAGAAGGGCGTGAGCTGCTTCCACTTCCACGAGGTCGCGCCCAAGCAGGCCGCCATCGCCTGCGCGGCCCAGCGCCTGCTGGTGGCCGATGAGAGCAAGATCGGCGTGATTCGCCCGGCCTACTTCGCCCGGCTCGGCGATTTCGACGTGGTGATCACCGACGGTGACATGGCGCCGTCGCCGGAGAGTGGCGGGCCGAGAATCGTCGCCGCCTGAGGGCGCCAGTTGCGATGGGAACTCGGAGCGCCGAACCGAGCGCTCCAACAGCTGCCCTCTCCTCCAACGGTGCCACGCCGTTGTTGGAGTATCTTTAGATCACGACTGGAGGCCGAAGGCCTCCCGGCGGTGTTGCCAAGCCTGGCGATACCGCCAACGTCCGCGCCTCCGCCAAGGCGCCCGACGGCGCCAGTCGCGATGGGAACCAGCGCTCCAACAGCTGCTTTCACCACGGAGGGTGCCACACAGCTGTCAGCGCCTCCGCCAGTCGCCTGCAGAGTCTTACGCGAATCAGGTGAGTTTTAGCCGCACTTGGACCAGCCGCAGCCCGCATAGCAGGTGGGGCAGCCATCCATCATGATCAGCTCGCCGCGGCACTCGGGGCAGTGGCCCACTACCGTGGGTCCATCGCCCTTCTCTCCGGCAGCGAGTGCCTTGGCTTGCTGCTCGGCTTTCGCTTCCTCCTCCGGCGTGGGTGGCTGCCAGGGGTGGCCATGGGTCAGGCGATGGGCATAGCGGCTGACCAGTTCCTCCACCGGCACCTGGTTGCCGTCCTGGTCGAGGAAGCCGCGGCGATAGAGAATCTGCTGGATCGACCAGGCGATGGCGGCGACTTCGGAGTCGTGGAACATGGGCTTTCCCCAGCGGTTCATGCCGCAGCGCACCAGGCCCTTGTCCCAGGCCACCTTGCGCAGGTCGGCCACCGCCTGGGTGACGTAGCCGCCACGGGCGGCCAGCGACAGGCTGCGCATGGTGGCAGTGATCCACTGATGCTCGCTGGAGAGCTGGCCGGAGGGGAAGAAGAACTCCACCGGACGCTCGATCACCACTCGCTTGCCGTCGAGCACGCCTTCCACCGGCATGAAGGAGACCAGCAGGTAGACCTTCTTGCGCCCTTCGGCGCCAACGTAGGAGATCTTCTCCGAAACTGCCTCGAGGGTGCCCTCGGGACGCGACGGAATGCGCACCGTCAGCGGATTCTCATCCGCGAGCGGTACCTCCTCCACGGCCTTCTTGACGCTGTAGGAGACGATCTTGGACTTGATTTCGACGGCCATCAGTGGGCTCCTGCGGAAAAGGATTCAAGGGCGCGCAGCTTCACTCGCTCGGGGCTGCACCGGCGACACGTCTGCAAGGAGGCGCTGTGAATACATCCCTGTACGCTACCTACGCCACCCATGGCGTAGGACCTCCTCTTCGACGTGCCCCCGGCGCACCTCACTACCGGCAGCTGGAAGTACAAGTGCTTACCACTTTCCATAGGTGCCTTCCTTCAGCGCATCATAGAGGTTCGCCGCGTTGTGCTCCTCGCCGTCGTAGACAACCTTCTCGTCGCCCGCCAGTTCCACCGTCTCGCCATTTTCCAGCTCGAAGACATAGGTGGTGTTCTTCAGATCATCCTCGCGTACCAGCACGCCCTGGAAAGCTTCCGGGTTGAAGCGGAAGGTGGTACAGCCCTTGAGCTTGCTCTCGTAGGCGTCCAGGTAGATATCCTGGAACTGCTCGAAGGGGAAGTCGGTGGGCACGTTGACCGTCTTGGAGATCGCCGAGTCGACCCAGGCCTGGGCCGCCGCCTGGACCGCCACGTGCTGCTTCGGAGTCACCGCATCGGCGGTGATGAAGTAGTCGGGCAGGTCGCTCTCCACCGCGTCGGCGGCGATGAAGTGGCGGTAGGCGGCCAGCTCGAAGGAGCACACTTCCACCTGCTCCTTGGTCTTCTTGCCCGACTGGATGACGTTACGGAAGTAGCGGTGCGAGAACGACGGCTCGATACCGTTGGAGGCATTGTTACCCAGGGAGAGGCTGATGGTGCCGGTGGGCGCGATGGACGAATGGTGGGTGAAACGCGCGCCGTGTTCGGACAGCGCCGCCACCAGCTCCGGCTCGAGTTCGGCGATCTTCTGCATGTAGCGGCTGTAGCGCGCATGCAGGATGCGGCCGGGCACCTTATCGCCCACTTCGTAGCCGTCCTTGGCCAGTTCCGGCCGCTCGCGCAGCATCTTGGGGGTAATTTCGAAGTCCTCGGCCAGTATCGGCGCCATGCCCTTCTCGCGAGAGAGCTCCAGCGCCTGCTTCCAGCCCTCGAGGGCCAGGTTGCGGCTCACCTCCTCGGTGAAGGCCAGCGACTCCGCCGAACCGTAGGGAATCTTGAGCATGGTCAGTGTCGAGCCCAGGCCGAGGAACCCCATGCCGTGACGGCGCTTGGCCTCGATCTCCTTGCGCTGGCCTTCAAGCGGCAGGCCGCTGATTTCCACCACGTTGTCGAGCATGCGGGTGAAGATCGCCACCACCTTGCGGTAGCGGTCCCAGTCGAAGCGCGGCTTCTTGCCGAAGGGGTCGATGACGAAGCGGGTCAGGTTGACCGAGCCCAGCAGGCAGGCACCCTCCGGCGGCAGGGGCTGTTCACCGCAGGGGTTGGTCGCCCGGATCTCCTCGCAGAACCAGTTGTTGTTCATGCGGTTGACCTGGTCGATCAGGATGAAGCCCGGCTCGGCGAAGTCGTAGGTCGACTTCATGATGGTGTCCCACAGCTCGCGGGCCTTGATCACCTCGACGATACGACAGGCCACGCGGCCCTCGTCGTCGGTGGTGTAGGCGTCCTCGACCACCGGCCAGTCGCGATAGATCAGGTCCTCGGGCTTCACATCCTCCTTTTCACCGGAATGCAGCGGGAAGGCCAGCGGCCAGTCGGTATCCTGCTTCACCGCCTCGATGAACTCGTCGGTAATCAGCAGCGAAAGGTTGAACTGACGCAGGCGGCCGGCCTCGCGCTTGGCCTCGATGAACTGGCGCACGTCCGGGTGGCCGACGTCAAAGGTGCCCATCTGGGCGCCGCGGCGCCCACCGGCGGAGGCCACCGTGAAGCACATCTTGTCGTAGATATCCATGAACGCCAGCGGGCCGTTGGTACCGGCACCGGCGCCAAAAACGAAGGCGCCCTTGTGGCGCAGGGTCGAGAACTCGTAGCCGATGCCACAGCCCGCCTTGAGGGTCATGCCGGCATCCACCACGCTGTCGAGGATGTCGTGCATGGAATCGCGGATGGTGCGCGACACGGTGCAGTTGATCAGGCTCACCGCCGGCTTGTAGTCCTCGGCGCCGGCGTTGGACATGATGCGTCCGGCAGGGATGGCGCCGTTTTCCAGGGCCCAGCGAAACTTCGGCAGCCAGACGTCCGCCTGGTCTCCTTCCACCACCGCCAGGGCACGCGCCACGCGATCCCAGGTCTCTGTCACGTCCTTGTCGACCGCCCGGCCATGGCGATCCTTGAGGCGGTACTTGGCGTCCCAGATATCACGGGAGGGTACCTGCAACGGAACCTCATTGGATGTCTTGACGGCCTTGGTGGAAGTGCTCATGTCGGCTTATCTCCGCCTGCGTAGGCTGTTTTCGTTAACAAGAAGAAACTCAATCGTCGCGGCGCGCCACTCGCTCCAGGCGCACCAGCCAGTCACCCAGCCGCCCCTGGGCCAGCCCCTCTTCACGGCTGTCCAGCAGGTTCTTGACCATCAGGCCGAGCTCGGTATCGCCCTCGATCAACAGCCTGCGCTGAAAGAACAGGGCATCGGGATCCTCGCGGCGCGTGGCGAGACAGAGGAACTCGCGCCAGCCGCCCCGGATGGTCGCCTCACCGGCCTCGCGGCTCAGCACCAGCCGCTGATTCTCTAGGGTCAAGGTCAGCAGAACGCCCAGGTCATCCACGTGCAGCGTGATACGCCGACCTTCCAGAGCGTCAAACTCACCCTCTTCCAGGGGCTCGGCAAAGGTGCGATTGAGCACCGGCTCGATCACGTGGCGCTTGAATGTCAGGGGCACCCGTGGGTCGATGGCGCGAATCAAGCGGGTCGGGGCGGGAGGGCGCGGCAGAAGTGACAGGGGCAACGGAAGCATTGCTACTCTCCAGTGGGGTCGAACCCGCCAGTGGGATCGAACCGATGAATCGGGCTGCGGCCATGGCGGCCGACGAACCGTCCATCCTAGGCACGATGCCGCACGTCTGCACTGATGTGTGTCAAGCTCGTGCCACTACCCTAACCGAGGGCTTGAGTACCATATATAGCTCACCGGGTGTTATCAAGCACCAGATGTAGCGTTTATTTTCAACGCTACCTCTTGCATTGCACTAACTATTTGATCCCTAAACGGCGCGCAAGTTTATGCAGATTGCTGGGATCGACTCCCAGCCGTCGCGCGGCCGTGGCCCAGTTGTCGTCGCTGACCGACAGGGCATGACGGATGACGCGTCGCTGGGTCGCGGCAACCTGAGCTTTCAACGATTCACCTGTCGCCAAGGCTTCCGGTTCGACCTGACGCCCCTGCGATACATCGACGGCCGCACCGCTAGCGAGATCGAGCCACTCCGGCACCAGGGTGATGATCTCGTCGCGTCGCGCACCCTGTCCCAGCGCCTTGATTGCCGCCCGACTGATGACATGCTCGAGTTCCCGTACGTTTCCCGGCCAGGCATAGCTGCACAGCGCCCGCTCGGCCTCCGGCGAGAGGCGCAGGCTGCGCACCCCGAGCCGCGTGCGGTTGATCTCGAGAAAGTGGCCGGCCAGCACCAGCACATCCCCTTCGCGTTCGCGCAGCGGCGGAATGGCCACCGGATAGACCGAGAGGCGATGGTAGAGATCGGCGCGAAAGTGTCCGTCACGAACCCCATCAGCCAGATGCCGATTGGTGGCGGCCAGGATACGCACATCGACCTGACGAGGCGTATCCTCTCCCAGCCGCTGCACCTCGCCATTCTGCAGTGCCCGCAGCAGCTTGGCCTGAACGCTCAGCGGCAGCTCGCCCACCTCGTCGAGAAACAGGGTGCCTTCATGGGCCGCCTCGAAGCGCCCCGCCCGGTCGCTGACGGCGCCCGAGAAGGCGCCCTTCACGTGTCCGAACAACTCGCTCTCGGCCAGCGACTCGGGCAATGCCGCGCAGTTGACCTGCACCAGTGGCTGCTGGCGCCGTGACGAGCGCTGGTGCAGGCGCCGGGCGAACAGCTCCTTGCCTACGCCGGTTTCTCCGCTGAGCAAGACCGGCAGTCCCGACTCGGCCACCACGTCGAGCTCCTGCAGCAGGCGCCGAAGCGCGGCACTATGGCCAAGAATCTCCCCACCGACGCTGGGCTCGATCGGAACCGCCCCATCGCCATGATGTGCCATGTGCAGGGCCCGAAGCTCCTGCTCCAGGCGCGTTACGCGCACCGCGGCCTCCGCAAGCAGCGCATAGCGAGCCAGTGCTGCTCGCGCCCTGGCATCGAAGGTGCCGGCCACCAGGGCATCCAGGGTCAACACGCCCCAGGGCTGGCCCTCGACGTGCAGGCTGATGCCCATGCAATCATGCACGTGCAGCGGTTCACCGGGCCGCTGCTCCACCAGGCCATCGTAGGGATCGGGCAGGGTGGAGTCGGGAGGGAAGCAGGTGGTGCTGCGACTGGACAGTATCGTCGCCAGCCGGGGATGACGGGCCACCTCGAAGCGGCGGCCCAGGGCCTCGCGCACCAGTCCATCGACTGCCACGGGGGCGAGGATTCCCTGCTGCAGTTGCAGCAGGCACACCGCGCCGCAGCGAAACTCCTCGCGAAGGGTACGTACCAGGCGCTGCAGCCGCACGGCGCTAGGAAGATCGGCGGCCATATCGGCCAGCAGGCTATCGTCCAACATGGTGAATTTTACCGTGACAGGGTTATTTATACCTTATTCTTTCAGGGTCTTTTTTACCACACAAAATACAGACCCTTGTTATTAAACGAATAATAGTCTGGCACAGGGTTTGCAACGCCAGTACAGGTAAGCAAGACCAGACACCCCCACCCTGCTTGAGGATATGCCATGAGCCTGCTCGAACAACCCGTCGGTCGCCTGGCCCTGGACCTGCCCGGTGCCACCCGGGTCTTTCATCAGAATCGCATCGATTTCTGCTGTGGCGGACGCCTGAGCCTGCAATCCGCCGCCGAGCAGGCCGGAGCCAATATCGCCGCCCTGGTCGCGGCGCTGGAAGCCCTGCCGGCCGGCAACCCGGACCAGCGCGACTGGCAATCGGCCAGCAATGATGAGCTGATTGACCACATCCTGACCCGCTATCACGATGTGCATCGCCAGCAGCTGCCGGAACTGATCCGCATGGCGCGTCGCGTGGAGCTCGTTCACGGCGAGCGTGACACCTGCCCCAACGGCCTGGCCGACCTGCTGTCGGTGATCTTCCAGGAGATGGAGAGCCACATGCAGAAGGAGGAGCAGATCCTGTTTCCGATGCTGCGAAGCGGCATGGCCGCCCAGGCCCAGGGGCCGATCGCGGTCATGCGCCAGGAACATGACGATCACGGCGAGAATCTCGACGAAGTCATGGCGCTGACCGACAACATCACCCCACCCAAGGGCGCCTGTACCACCTGGCGCGCGCTATACACCGGTCTCAACGAGTTCCGCGAAGACCTGATGCAGCACATCCATCTGGAGAACAACCTGCTGTTCGAACGTACCGCCTGAACCGCTACTGGCTCATGAAAAACGGCGCCCCGCGGGGCGCCGTTGTCATGACATAGAGCGTGTTAGACGGTACGCGAGAAGCGTCCCTCATTGGGCTTCAGATAAGCGTCGAAGGCCATGGCCACGTTGCGCATCATCAATCGCCCGGTCGGCAGCACCTCGATCGCCTCATCACGGATGTCGATCAGCTCGTCGCGCTGCATTTCGGCCAGCTCCGCCAGGGCATCGGCGAAGTAGTCGCGGAAGACGATGTCGTGCTTCGCCTCGATATCGGCGAAGTCGATCCGGCCGTGGCACATCAGGGCATTGATCACATCGCGACGCAGCCGGTCGTCGTCGTTGAGACGATAGCCGCGCATCACCGGCAGCCTTCCCGCCTCGAGCCGATGCTGATACTGGGCGGTCTCCTTGACGTTCTGGCTGTAGCTGTCGCCCACCTTGCCGATGGAGGTGATACCCAGGCCGATCATGTCGCAGTCCGCATGGGTGGAGTAGCCCTGGAAGTTACGCTGCAGGGTGCCATTCTCCCTGGCCAGGGAGAGTTCGTCCTCGGGCAGGGCGAAGTGATCCATGCCGATATAGACGTAGCCGGCCCCGGTCAGGCGCCGAATGGTCAATTCCAGCAACTCCATCTTGCGCTCCGGCGGCGGCATGTCCTCGGGGCGGATCAGCCGCTGGGCCTTGAACAGCTCCGGCAGGTGCGCATAGCTGTAGGCGGCAATGCGGTCCGGACGCAGCGCGATGATCTTGTCCAGGGTGGTGTCGAAGCTCGCCACCGTCTGCAGCGGCAGGCCGTAGATCAGGTCGACGCTGATCGATTCGAAGCCGGCATCGCGGGCCGCCTGGACCAGCGACACCACCTGCTCCTCGCTCTGCACGCGATTGACGGCCTGCTGGACATCCGGATCGAAGTCCTGGACGCCGAAGCTGAGACGATTGAAGCCCAGGTCATGGAGCTCATGGATCTGCTCCGGGGTCACCGTGCGCGGGTCCACCTCCAGGGAGAACTCGCGCTCCTCCACCGGCGCGAAGTGGAAAGCCTCGTCCAGCGACCTCATCAGCTCCCCCAGCTGGGTATTGCTCAGGTAGGTGGGTGTGCCACCGCCAAGATGCAGCTGGGTCATGCGACGTGTCTCGTCGAACAGCGCCCCCTGGGTCTGGACCTCGTGCTTCAGCCAGGCCAGGTATTCCGCCGCCCGGTCGGTATTGTGGGTGATGATCTTGTTGCACGCACAGTAGTAGCAGAGGCTCTTGCAGAAGGGGATATGCACATAGACCGAGAGCGGCTTGGGGGCGGCGACCCGGTTGCTGCGCTCGGCAGCGGCCCGATAGTCATCCTCGGCGAAGGCCGCATGGAACTGGGGCGCCGTGGGATAGGAGGTATAGCGCGGCCCCGGACGGTCGTACTTCTCCACCAGGGGGCGATTGAATAGCAGATCGTCTTGCATGATCGAAAACAGCCTCTTGAGAAGGGGGCATGGGCTGGCCATTGCCTATGCCGCCAGTATGACATTGGCGATACGTGTCGTCTGCGTGCGCCCGCACAACTCTTGTCCGTGATCAATTACCGGGGAGGAGTTGGCCCTGACCTACCGGAGGGGATCCGTGCCAGCCAGTAACACAGTCGCCAAGCCACCAGCAGCCAGGCCAGGCTCCAGAGCAGTGACGATACCCATAGAATGACCAGCCAGGCGCTACCTGCATCGAGTGCCCAAAGCCGCAGGATGGCGGCGGTGGCAAAAAGTCCGGCCAGCGGCACCAGCGCCCATTCGCTCTCGGGACGGTATCTGGCACGCAGGATCACATGGCGCAGCATGATGGTGCTGGACAGCGTTCCCAGCGCAGCGATGGTAAAAACGTGCAGCGCCGTGCTGGCATGTACCGGCACCCACCAGGTGCGCGCCAGCAGCAGCAGTCCGATGCCAAGCCAGGTATAGCCCAGCATCAACACCAGCAGGTCGGGGCGCTCATGACAGCGGCCAGGCCCCCAGCGCATCACACGCCACAGCACCAGCAGACCGGCCGCCAGCACCAGTCCCGCCGCCAGCGGTCGCAGGGCCGACCACAGCATCAAGAAGGGCGCGCTTCCCAGCAGCACGATCAGTGCCGACTCGACCTGCGGTTGCACGCCGGCACCCGCCATGCGATAGCGGCTCACCAGGTAGCCATTGACGGCAGGGGAGATGATCCGTCCACCCATGAAAGTCATCAGCAATACCAGCCACAGCACGCTCTGGTGCATCAGCGGTGCAGTGGTCGGCATGTCATCCAGGTAGCGCCAGGTCAGGGTCACCACCGCCAGCAGGCAGATGAGCCCCAGCAACGGCGAGAGCACCCGGTTGCGCCACTTTTTCGCGGCGAGAAACCGGGGCACCAGCAAGCCGGCCAGCCACAGGGCAAAGAGCGCATCGGCCAGGGTTGCCACCGCACCTCCCGGCCAATCGAGAATACCCAGCCGCCCCACCAGCCACAGACCCACCAGCCACCCCTGCAACCGCCGTGGCAGCGGCCCGAGAAGGTAGCCAGCGATGACTGCCAGGGCGAAGCCAAATAGCAGTTCACGTGCATGGGCGGCCGGCGAAGCCAGCTGCGACAAGATGTCCCACCCATGGTAGAGAGCGAGCAACGTCAGCGGCACCATCAGCGCTGCGTGCAGTGCCGCCAAGGGAAAGAACCAGCGCCAGGCCGGTTGTCGCAGCGCTGTCGAGACAGGCTTTTGCCCAGCCGCCACCGCGAAGAATTTTGCATTGCTCTTAAACATGCATATAAAATACTCCTTAGTTTACCCACTGCCAATCCGCGAGGTCGACATGACCAACATGGTTTCGCGTTTTGCCTGGCGTTCCCTGGCCTATGGCTGCATTGGCCTGGGGGCTGCGGGTATCGTGGTGCCGCTGCTGCCCACTACCCCTTTCCTGCTGGTGGCCGCCTGGGCTGCGCCCAAGGGATCGCCGCGCCTGGCACGCTGGCTATGGCAGCACCCGCGTATCGGCCCCACCCTGACAGCCTGGCAGGAGCAGCGTGCCATTCCACGCAGGGCGAAGCGGCTGGCGGTGGTACTGTTGGCATTCAGCTGGCTGGTGCTGTGGCTGGGAAGTGCGCCACCCATGGTCCTGGCGCTGACGGCGCTGATGTTCTGCTGTGTGGCCACCTTCGTGCTGACGCGACCCGATGCCGCACCCTCCCACCCTGCAGGGTTACCCGCGCTCAATACCAGAGTACGATGACGTTAGCGCATTTTATTTGATTCTTATCAAGCCTCTGACAACGGGATAATCCATGCACCTGACCCGGTATACCGATTACGCGCTTCGTGTACTCATCTACCTCGCCGTCAAGGGCGAGGAGAGGGCCACCATTCATGAGATCGCCGAAAGCTTCGGCGTATCGCGCAACCATCTGATGAAAGTGGTCCAGGATCTCAGCCACCGCGGCTACATCATCACCATTCGTGGCAAGAACGGGGGTATGCTGCTTAACCGCGCCCCCGAATCCATTTCGCTGGGCGGCCTGATTCGCGATACCGAGCATGAGCTCGGGCTGGTGGAGTGCTTCCGCGATTCCAATGAGTGTGTCATCACGCCGGCCTGCCGGCTCAAGCCGATACTCAACGAAGCAATGGCCGCCTTCATGGCCGTGCTGGATAGCTACACTCTTGCTGACATACTGGGCAGGCGTCAGCCGCATCTGGCGCGGCTGATGCAGATACCGACAACACCACCTTAGACTTGCCGATGCTTGCTTTTTGCATAGCATTGGTGGCAATAGCATGGAAGACAGTCAAGAGATAGGCTTGGCTCAACAAACGACTGGCTTCACTGTCAATCCGTACTAACCGTGACCTCGCTATATCAGGAGAACCCATGAAAAAAGTGACTGCCGCCTTGTTGGCCGGCGCTGCCGCCCTCGCCTTCACTGCCTCTGCCCAGGCCGAGCCCGACGGCGAAGCCATCTATAACCAGGCCTGCATGGCCTGCCACATGACCGGCGCTGCCGGCGCACCGATTCGCGGCGACGAGGCCGCGTGGGCGCCCAGGCTGGAAAAGGGCATGGATACGCTGTATGCCAACTCCATTGATGGTTTCCAGGCCATGCCACCCCGTGGTGGGCACATGAACCTGAGCGACGAAGAAGTGAAGGCATCGGTGGATTACCTGCTCGAGCCGGTGCTCTGAGGCCCCCCCTTCCGTAGACCCCGTGGGCTTGCCCACCTGACCGGCGGGGCGCCAGGCCGAATGGCCTTGTGCGCCTCGCCAACCCGCTCCCGCTTCGCCTTCTCTTCTTCCGCGCCCTCTTGCTTCCCGACTGTTTCTTCACCGGATCCGCGACCCCGCCGCGGCCACATGGCTGTGCCCAAACCATCACCTACCTCCTTGTGGTTACTCCCTCAAGGTTGATGGCGCGGCACTGCACACATGATCCATGTCAATTCGAGACCTGAGGTCTACTGGCATGATGAGCAACAACAGATAAGTAACATTTTAGATGCCTGTTCGATTCACCGGCTTCTCACATGCTCCGGACAGGCACACGGTAAGGAATGCATATGTCCATCCGGCGCAGCCCGCTACTATCACTGCTTTCCATCTGGCTCTTCGGCCTGTTGATGCTGCTCGGCCCGACCGTACAGGCCTTCGAGCTTTCCCAGGTAAAGGCAGGCTTTCCCGATGCCACTCGCCTGGCTGATGTCGAAGGCGAGCATCCCGCCAAGGCGGTCTATGCCGGCGATACGCTGCTCGGATACGCCTTCGAGACTGACGACATTGCACCGATCCCTGCCTATTCCGGCCGGCCGATCAGCATGCTGGTGGGCATCGACCTGGAGGCGCACATCACCCAGGCCACCATCCTCGGCCACGAAGAGCCGATCATGCTGGTAGGCATCCCCGAGCAGCGCCTTGTCGACTATGCCGATGCTCACGCACCCCACCACGTCAACGAACGGCTACGCGTCGGCGAAAACCTCGATGCCATTTCCGGCGCCACGGTCACCGTGATTGTTCTCACCGAGACGGTGATGCGCTCCGCCCGCCGAGTGGCTGCCGAGCAGGGTTTAATCGACGATCCCCTGGCCACCCCGCCCGCCGAGGTGCGTTACGACGTCTTCGAACCGGCCGACTGGGAAACCCTGGTGGGCGACGGCACCATTCGCCGTCTGCATCTGACCCACGGCGAGATCGACGAGGCCTTCGTCGGCACCCCTGCCGAAGGCTACGCCAGCGGCCAGGATGCCGATAGCACCTTCATCGATCTCTACGTCACCTACCTCAACGCGCCGACAGCCGGTCGCAACCTGCTCGGTGACATCGTCTACGAGCAGTTGATGGAGCGTCTCGACGAAGGCGAGCACGCCATCGGCGTCATGGCCCAGGGCGACTACTCCTTCAAGGGCTCGGGCTACGTTCGCGGCGGTATCTTCGACCGCATCGAGGCCTCTCAAGGCAACACCAATATCGCCTTTCAGGACAGTGACCACCGCCGCATAGTGCGCATGGCCGTCGACGGCGCCCCCAGGCTGACCGAGCGCGATATCTTCATCATTCGCGACGACGTCGAATTCGACCCCGGCGAGCCTTGGGAACTGGGCCTGCTGGTGCGCCGCGCCGCCGGGCCGCTGGAGACCGAGTTCGTACGCTTCAACGCCCACTACAGCATCCCCGAACGCTTCATCGAGCGCTTCGAGCCCCCGGTGGAAGAGGCGCTGTGGGTGCAGGTGTGGCGTGACCGCACCTTCCAGATTGCCGTGCTCGGTGCGGGCCTGGCCGTACTCACCGCCATCATGCTGTTCCAGGATGTGCTGGTGCGCTACCCGCGCGTGTTCGCCCCGCTGCGCGTCGGCTTCCTGGTCTATACCGTGGTGTTCATCGGCTGGTACTCCCTGGCCCAGCTCTCGGTGGTCAATATATTGACCTTCATCCACTCCCTGATGGGCGGCTTCAGTTGGGAGTCGTTCCTCATCGATCCGATGATGTTCATCCTCTGGTCATTCGTGGCGGTGACGCTGCTGATGTGGGGCCGCGGCGTGTTCTGCGGCTGGCTTTGCCCCTTCGGCGCCATGCAGGAACTGATCAACAAGGTCGCCCGCAAGATCCGGGTGCCCCAGTACGAATTGCCCTTTGCCGTACACGAGCGTCTCTGGGCCCTCAAGTACATCATCCTGCTGGCGCTGTTCGCAGTCTCGCTGCACTCACTGGGCCAGGCCGAGCGCTACGCCGAAGTGGAGCCGTTCAAGACCGCCGTGACCATGCGCTTCCAGCGCGAGTGGGCCTTCCTGCTCTATGCGCTTGGCCTGCTTGCCATCTCGGCGTTCACCCACAAGGCCTACTGCCGCTATATCTGCCCGCTGGGCGCAGGGCTTGCGATACCCGCCCGCCTGCGCCTGTTCGACTGGCTCAAGCGCCATCGCGGCAGCTGCGGCACCCCTTGCCAGATCTGCGCCAAAGAATGCGAAGTGGCCGCCATCCATCCCGACGGCCGCATCAATGCCAACGAGTGCCACTACTGCCTGGATTGCCAGGTGACCTACCACGACGACCGGCGCTGTCCGCCGATGGTCAAGCGCCGCAAACGCTATGAGAAGGCTGCTCGCGCCTCCTCCAAGGGCGGTGCCGTTGAAACCTTCCCGGCCGACGCTGCGCAGGGCAGCCAGGCCAAACTGCAGCGCATTCCCACTCTTCAGGAGGAGTGAACCATGAGTGACAATGAAAACATCAAAGATCCGAGCCGCCGTAAATTCCTGCGCAACAGCGCAGTAACCGGCGTTGCCGGAGCGGGTCTGGCCGGCGGCTTCGGCGCCGGTGCCCTGGTACGCAGTAAGCCGGCCGAAGCAGCCCCCGGCAACGAGCATCATGTCGAGCCCGGTGAGCTGGACGAGTACTACGGCTTCTGGAGCGGCGGCCACTCCGGCGAAGTGCGCATCCTCGGCGTACCTTCCATGCGCGAACTGCTCCGTATCCCGGTCTTCAACGTCGACAGCGCCACCGGCTGGGGGATCACCAACGAGTCCAAGCGCGTGCTGGGCGAGAACGCGCCGCTCAACGGCGACACCCACCACCCCAAGGTGAGCTACACCGACGCCAGCTATGACGGCCGCTACTGCTTCATCAACGACAAGCTGAACACCCGGGTTGCGCGTATCCGCCTGGATATCATGCGTGCCGACAAGATCATCACCATTCCCAACGTCCAGTCGATTCACGGTCTCACGCTCCAGCGCGTGCCCAGCACCGAGCGGGTCTTCGCGGCGGGTGAAATGATCGTGCCGCTGAACAACAACGGTGACTACCTGGACGACCCGTCCCAGTACTGGACCATGATGTCCTGTCTCGATGCCGAGACCATGGAGATCAAGTGGCAGGCCATCGTCGACGGCAACCTCGACAACTGCGACACCGACTATACCGGCCGCTTCGTCGCTGCTTCCTGTTACAACTCCAGCCGCGGCATGACCCTGCCGGAGATGATGGGACCGGAGCGCGACTGGACGGTGTTCTTCGACGTTCCCGCCATCGAAGCGGCCGTTGCCGCCGGCGACTACACCACCATCGGCGATTCCCAGGTGCCGGTGGTCGACGCCCGCGAGCAGGCCCATGAAGGCCGCAACACCTTCGCTCTCTATGTGCCGACCCCCCGCAGCCCGCACGGCGTCAACACCATGCCTCCGGAAGGCAAGTACTGCGTGGTCAGCGGCAAACTCTCCCCGACCTGTACCGTGATCGAGTGGTCCCGTGTCGGTGAGTGGTTCGACGGTGGCCTCGACGACCCGCGCGACACCGTGGTGGCAGAGCCGGAAGTGGGCCTGGGGCCGCTGCACACCACCTATGACAACCGCGGCAACGCCTACACCTCGCTGTTCCTGGACAGCCAGGTGGTGAAGTGGAACGTGGAGGACGCGATTCGCTCCTACAACGGCGAGGAAGTGAACTACATCCGCGACCGTATCGACGTGCACTACAACATCGGCCACATCAAGGCATCGCTCGCCTGTAGCCGCGACGTCGACGGCAAGTACCTCACCGCGCTGTGCAAGTTCTCCAAGGACCGCTTCCTGCCGGTGGGCCCGATGCATGCCGAGAACGATCAGTTGATCGACATCACCGGCGAGCAGATGAAGCTGGTGCATGACGGCCCGACCTACGCCGAGCCCCACGATGCGCTGATGATCCGTGCCGACCAGCTCAACCCGTCACAGATCTACACCAGGGACGACCCCTACTTCGCCGAAACCGTGGCCATGGCCGAGGCCGATGGCGTCACGCTGGAGACGGACAACAAGGTCATTCGCGACGGCAACAAGGTGCGCGTCTACATGACCTCCGTGGCGCCGAACTTCGGCACTACAGAGTTCCGCGTGAAGAGGGGCGATGAGGTCACCATCGTGGTCACCAACATGGATACCATCGAAGATGTCAGCCACGGCTTCGCCCTGGTCAACCACGGCATCAACTTCGAGATCCATCCGCAGCAGACCTCTTCGGTGACCTTCGTGGCCGACAAGCCCGGCGTCCACTGGTACTACTGCAGCTGGTTCTGCCATGCCCTGCACATGGAAATGTCAGGTAGGATGCTGGTAGAAGCGTGATGTAACCCGGCCGGCCCTGCGGGGCCGGCCATCGTAATACCCCCGAGGTGACCGTGGTGAAACAGACTCTTTTCTCTCTTCTGGGTGGCTGCGCGCTGCTGCTGACGGCGACCTTCGCCTTCGGCGAGCTGCGTATCGAACCCGACGACGGTCCTCTACAGTCTCATATTGATGCTGCCTCGCCCGGCAGCGAGCTGACGCTCGCGGAAGGGATTCATATCGGCGGCATCCTGATCGACAAGCCCTTGACCCTGCGCGGCGAACCCGGCGCCGTCCTCGACGGCGAAGGCCGTGGCGACGTCATTCGTGTCATGGCACCCGATGTGCGCATCGAAGGCCTGACCCTGCGCAATTCAGGCTTCAACCTGACCGACATGAACGCGGGCATCCATGCCGAGCGCGACTCACATCGCCTGCATGTCGAAGATACCGTGATGGATAACGTGGCCTTCGGCGTCTGGCTGTGGCATGCGGAGGCACCGACCCTGGTCGGCAACCGCATCACCGGCAATACCGAGGTTCGCTCCCAGGATCGTGGCGATGCCATCCGGCTCTACAATATCGATGGCGGCCTGATCGCCGATAACGTCGTGACCGGCTCCCGCGATGCCATCTATGTGGATACCAGCCGCGACCTGGAGTTTCGCGGTAACCGGCTGAGTGACTCCCGTTTCGGTATCCACTACATGTTCACCCACGGCAGCCGCATCATCGACAACCATACCAGCGGTACAAGGGCGGGCTATGCGCTGATGATGTCCCGGGATCTCGAGGTGCTGAACAACCGCTCCGAGAACGACAAGAATTACGGCATCCTGATGAACTACGTCAACTACAGCACCATCGCCGGCAACGACATCCGCGGCATCACCGCCTGGCAGGGTGCCGGCGGCGCCGAGCACGGCGTGACGCTGGGAGCCGAGGGCAAGGCGCTGTTCATCTACAACTCCCAGGCCAACGAGATCCACAACAATCGTGTGGCCGACAGCGAGCTGGGCATTCATCTCACCGCCGGGTCCGAGAACAATCGCCTCTACCACAATGCCTTCATCAATAACCGCCAGCAGGTGATGTACGTCTCCACCCGCACCCAGGAGTGGTCGGTGGACGGCAAGGGCAACTACTGGAGCGACTACCTGGGGTGGGACCTCGCCGGTGACGGCATCGGCGACACCGCCTACGAACCCAACGACGCCGTGGATCGCCTGCTGTGGCGCTACCCCAGCGCACGCCTGCTGATGCACAGCCCCGCAGTGGTGGCACTACGCTGGGTGCAGCGGCAATTCCCGATATTCCGCGCCCAGGGCGTCCGCGACAGCGTCCCCCTGATGCGTGAACCCCAAATTGGAGGCATCCGCCCATGAATCCGGTGATCGAATGCCACGGACTCACCCTGCGACATGGCACCCTGACCCGCCTCGACGCCCTGGACCTGGCAGTCAATGAGGGCGAGGTACTTGCCCTGCTTGGCCATAACGGTGCCGGCAAGACCACGACCATGAAGCTGATCCTGGGGCTGCTCTCTCCCAGTGCCGGCGAATTGAAGGTGCTTGGCGGGGCGCCCGACGGCCCCCATGCCGAGACGCTGCGTCGTCGCCTGGGCTACCTGCCCGAGAATGTGAGCTTCTATGAGCAGCTCAGCGGACGCGAAGTGCTGACCTACTTCGCCCGTCTCAAGCGTGTCGACAGGCGTCAGGTCGATAGCCTGCTAGAGCGTGTCGGCCTCATCGAGGCCAGCAGCCGGCGCGTCAAGACCTACTCCAAGGGCATGCGTCAGCGCCTCGGCCTGGCCCAGGCCCTGCTCGGCGACCCCCAGCTGCTGCTGCTTGACGAACCCACCACCGGGCTTGACCCGGCGGCCACTCGCGACTTCTACGAGACAGTCAGGGAGCTTCGCGAGCGGGGCTGTACGGTACTGCTCTCCTCCCACGTGTTGCCCGGGGTGGAACCCTATATCGATCGTGCACTGATCCTCGGCGCCGGCCGCCAGCTGGCACTGGGCAGCCTCGAGGAGCTGCGTGCGGAAGCCGCCCTGCCGCTGACCGTTCGGGCCCGCGGAAGCTGGCCCGGTACCGACTGGTCCAACGGCTGGGACGAGACCCGGGTGACGGCTCGCCACCTCAATGGCCATACCCTGGAGCTCGGCGTTCACCCCTCGGCCAAGATGGCGGTGCTACGGCGCCTGGCCGATTCGCCGGGGGTCGAGGACATCGACGTCATGCCGCCGACGCTGGAACATCTTTACGCCCACTTCTCGGCGCCGGTGGCATCATCGCCGCCGCTCCATGCTTCGCGAGGTGTGTCATGAACACTACCCTGATCGTCGCCCAGAAAGAGTTCCGGGATGGCCTGCGCAACCGCTGGGTGCTGGCAATCGCCCTGATCCTGGCCGCCCTGGCGGTGGGTATTGCCTGGTTCGGCGCTGCCGCCAGCGGTGGCATGGGCTTTACGACCCTTTCCACCACCGTGGTCAGCCTGTCGACCCTGGCGGTGTTCCTGATTCCGTTGATCGCCCTGCTGCTGGCCTACGATGCCGTCGTCGGCGAACAGGAGTCGGGTACCTTGCTGTTGCTGCTCACCTATCCGCTCAGCCGCACGTCACTCCTGCTCGGCAAGTTCCTCGGTCACGGCCTTATTCTTGGCGCCGCCACGGCACTGGGCTTCGGGATTGCCGGCGTGGTAATCGCCTTCGGCGCCGAAGGTGTGGATATTGCACAGCTCGCTGCCAGCATGGGACTGCTGATTCTCAGCAGCGTCCTGCTGGGCTGGGTCTTCATCGCCTTCGCCTACCTGATCAGCGTCTGGGTCACCGAGAAGGCCCGCGCTGCCGGGCTGGCGCTGGGCGTCTGGTTTCTCTTCGTGCTGGTCTTCGACCTGGGGCTGCTGGCGCTGCTGGTCAGCGTACAGGGCGGCGGCGACTGGCTTCCCTGGCTGTTGCTGCTCAACCCCACCGACGGCTTCCGCCTGATCAACATGGTCGGCTTCGACACCTCCCAGGCCTACACCGGTGTGACTGCCATCGCCCAGGACAGTGCCTTCCGCCTCGGCTGGCTGGTCCTGGTCCTGCTTGCCTGGATCATTGCACCGCTGGGCCTCGCGATACTGCGGTTCCGCCGCCACGCGGCCTGACGGCATTGCCTACCGGAGACACGACATGATTCGCTCCTCCCTGGCCACTCGCACCCTTGCCTTCGCTGCCATCCTGCTACTGGCAGGGTGCGGCAATGACGATGAGCGGCCCTTGGCCCCGGCCCAGCCGATCACCGACGGTGACAGCTGTCACGTCTGCGGTATGCTGATCAACGACCTTCCCGGCCCCAAGGGGCAGGTCTACCTGAACCGGGATGAGGCCGTTCGCAAGTTCTGCTCCACCACCGACATGTTCGCCTTCCTGCTTCAGCCGGAGAACGAGACGCAGCTGAGCCACGCCTGGGTCCACGACGTGGCGGTCACCCCCTGGGGTAGCCCTGCCGACGACGCCTTCATCCTGGCGAGCGAGGCATGGTACGTTGCAGGCCACACTCAACGTGGCGCCATGGGCCATACCCTGGCATCGTTCAAGGAGCGCCACCATGCCGACGCCTTCCGCGACACCCATGGCGGCGAGGTGCTGGCCTTCAGCGACATCGACCTGGAACTGCTGACCGAGCTCGCCCGGGCAGATGCCAGCATGCAGATGAATGGTGGCATGCCGGGGCACTCAGGCAACGAGCATGGAGGCGCCATGCACGGCCACTGATGTTTCCTACTCGGAGGGGAGGGTTCCATGACTCAGAAGTACGCCGTGATGATCGTCGCCACCCTGGTGGCCTTGCTGAGCCAGGCCGCCTGGTCTGGAGACCCGCCCCCCCAGGCCCTTGCAGGCGACCCCGAGCGCGGCGCCGAGATGGCCAAGCTGTGTACCAGCTGCCATGGCCACCAGGGGCGCAGCGTGACCTCCCGCTACCCCAGCATCGCCGGCATGGAAGAGGGGCGTTTCATTGACGGCATGAAAGCACTGCGTGCCGGCGACAAGGGGCACCTGATGGCCAACATGACCCGGGGTCTGAACGATCAGGACATCGCCGACCTGGCGGCCCATTACGCCCAGTTGGAGCCGACCCCCTGGGACCAGTCCAATGCTGAAAGCGACCCATGACGCCACGCTGACCGCTTTTCCCTGATACCCTCCGGGGTCGGCGCAACGCCCTTCGGATGCTACTATCCCATGCCTGTCGATCAGGATAAGCGACCATGACTCAAGCCCATCGCCCACGCTCCACTTTATGGCGGCCCGTGCTCGGCCTGTTGGCAACGCTTACCATTGCCTCCACGGCCCTGGCCACCAACTACAATACCAGCGCGGTCGAGCCGCACGGCAACTGGCTCTCACTGACCCTTTCGCTGGGCGACGAGCGCCATTTCCGCGCCCTGGAGCAACACAGCTACAGCGACTCCATCCTCAGCCTGAACTACACCCCCGGGGTTTGCGACCTGCCCTGGCTCGAAGTGCGCGTCGAGCTCGAGGAGCATCAGGCTGAAAGCCGTGTGGCCAATCTTGTGCCCGGCGACCTGCGAGTCGATCACGAGACGATTCACAGCGGCATGGCGGAGTTCGTCACCCAGCGGGGAGACAGCGGTTTCTATGTCAATTTCTACCTCGACGAACAGGCGCTGCTGGTAGAAGAGATGCGCGCGGGCGAGACACTCAGGCTGCGTCTCGATCGTGGAGAGGAAGATTACTGGTTCATGAGCTTCGACCTGAACGGCGCCGACGCCGCCATCGAGCGTGCCGCACGGCTGTGCGAGGCGGCCAGCTGATGGCGACGCTACTGTTTCGCCTTGCCAATGTTTCCGAAGAGGAGGCATGGGAGGTGCGCCGCCTGTTCGATCAACACGGCTTTGATACCTACGAGACCCACGCCGGCTTCTGGCGACTGGGCGTCGATGCCATCTGGCTGCGTGATGCCTCTCAGCTGGAAGCGGCACGGGAAGTACTCGACCGCTACCAGGCTGAACGCCAGGCGCGAGTGCAGCAGGAGCATGCAGACCAGCTCAAGCACGGCCAGGCGCCCACCCTCTGGCATCGCCTTCGCCAGCAACCCATTCAGGTACTGCTGGTGGGCCTGGCCGTCGTGGCCATCCTGGCGCTGACGCTGGTGCCCTTCCTGGGTCTGATCTGACCCCTCGCGTATGCGTGTCAGTGACCGATCGCCTCGCGCAGTTCATCCGGCAGGGTCAGCTCGGTGCCTGCAGGAAGCGGCTCGAGATCCTTGGCGTACCAACGCTGGCCAGCCTCGACGCGACTGAACAGCTGGAAAGCGACCTTGTCGCCAGGCGCAAGGTCGGGCAGTGCCTCTCCTTCCGGCAGGTGCAGATACATGCGCATGGCCATCATCACGCCGGGAACAGCCTCGTGCGCCATGGTAATGCGTCCTTGATCCTCATCGAAGCCCAGGAAGATCCCGCGCACCTCATGGTAACCTGCCCCCTCCTGAGACCCATCGCCATGATGTCCGTGGTCGTGATGTCCCTGATCGGCCTGGACCGACACACTCAATATCGCGGTTACCAGCAGCGCCAAGATCGCCTTGCTCTTCATGATTCTTCTTCCTCAAACAGGAAAGCCGCCCTTCGAGAGCGGCTGTTGAACGATTGAGTCGCGACTCACCTGGGACTGCTCAGCGAAACATCTGGGTATCGAGATACTCCACCGAGAGGTAGTCCTCGAAGGACCAGAGTCGCACGAAGCGTCCCCTTTCCCGGTCCTCGTTACCATCGCCCCCCCAGACGGTCAGGCTGCCGGGCTCTTCCGGCATGCCTTCCTTGAGCTGCTCGAACCACCACTCGGCCATCTCCTCTTCCCAGGGCTTGCCGTAGCGCGCTTCGAGATCCGCCTTGACGCTGGCGTAGTCTTCCACATGGGGATGGAAAGCCACCACCAGGGCGAGCTGGTCGCGTCCCGCCGGGAAGACATAGCGCAGATCCGTTACCGGCTGATCCTCGGCCTGAAGCTCGCCGTCGATGATGACGTCATTGTCTTCGGTCTCCTGCACCGAGACATTGACGACCCGGTCCTGCTCCAGGCGCTCCAGCACCGCCTCGGAGGACATCCCGAAGTCGGCACTGCCAAAGCCGCTGGGGCTCTCCGATGCTAACGCACTACCGGCCATCGACAGCGCCAGGGTAGTCAGCAGTCCGCCGACCAGGGCGGCGGGTCGAGTGATTGTCGCCATGCGAACTCCTCAATGTTGGGTGCATTACGGCACCGCTTGCTTGCTGCGTGGAACCGGCCCCGCCGCGGCCGGTTACTCGTCGCTCTCTTCGACCACTCTGATCACGCCATGCATGCCGCGATTTTCGTGTGGCTGGCAGTAGTACTCGTAGGTGCCGGCCTCGTCGAAGGTGCGCTCCCAGCTCTCCTCGGGGAAGAGACGGCCCGACTTGATGTCCTCTTCCGGAAAGTAGATGTCGTGGTTGGAGCGCCGCTCGACATTGACCCAGCGCACCGTGGTACCAACGGTGACTTCCAGCTCATCGGGCTTGAAGCGGTTATCAACCATCTCGACCTCGACGACATCGCCTTCGCTTGTGGCCTGGTCCTGGTCCTTATCGTCGCCGGCCAGAGCCGCCCCGCTCAATAACAGGGCGGTGGTCAGGGCGGTGGCGCCAAATGTCAGAAGTCGCTTGTTCATCGAAAGTCCCTCCTCCTGAATGAACATCACCGGGTGATACGCGTCGCATTGATTTCCACCATGTCGTCCTCGAAATCACCGGGAATCTCGGCGTCGAAGGCCAGACCATACTGCCAGGAGACGTGGTGGAAGCGTGATGAGGCATAGTCGTCATGCAAAGCCACGTTGAAGCTGTACTTGCCGTCGGTGGAGAGCGGCTTGTCGCCTTCCACGCCAGTACGCAGGGCGCGGGTCAGATACGCGGTCCACACACCGTCTTCCTCCTGTGCGGACATGACCACGGCTTCGCTCTCGGAAAGGTGGCGCTGCTCGAGGATATAGCCACTCTCGGTCAGCTCGTCACCGCTCTTGAAGCGTGCTACGTCCAGGTAGACCCCACCGCCAAGCAGCTCCTCGATTTCAGCCTGCTCCTTGAGCTTGTCCCAGCCACCGCGAGCGGCACCGCGACGGCCACGAATCTCGATCTCCGTGCGACTCTCGGACAGATATTTGGTCACACCGTTCATCAGGTCGAGTCGCTCGGCCAGCTCGGTCTCAGCCAGCGCCTCATCTTCCGGGGCATCCGGCATATAGGTGGAGTCGTGGTGACAGCTCGCCCAGCAGCCGCCGCGGTCAGCCATGTCCACACGATCGTCGGCGAAGCTCACAGTCAGCTTCATGGGGTTGTCCGGGTCCATGCGCCCACCGTCGACGAAGGGCAGGGGGGCATGCTCGCCGGCTTCCCACTGGAAGCGCATGAACAGGTAGTCATCATCGAAGGAAGCCTGCACGGTCATCGGGATATGGCCGCGCTTGTCGCCGAGATCGAAGGTCTCGATCTTCTCGGCATCGACCGCCATCTGGCCAATCTGCTCCTCTTCACCGGCGTGACACCAGACACAGCGATCGCCGAAGCTGAAGGCGCGACCGCCACCGTGCTCGCTGCCGTCCTGGATCCACTCGATGGAGGCCTGTCCGGGCAGGAACAAGGTCACGTCCAGCGCCGGAACGTCGTCCCAGTCGAGCGTCGCGGCAATGTCACCTTCGGCGGCAACCGCTTCACCCAGGTCCTCGGCCTCGAGCGGCATCGCGGGCTCGCCACGCTCCGCCAGATCGGTTTCGGCCTCGTCGTGTTCGAAGCGGGCGGCCCAGACGGGAGACTCGTCCCAGTCTTCCGGCAGCTCGTGGGCGATGCCCTGGTGGCACTCGATACAGGTCTGGCCCTGCTCGAAGGCGCGAGCATGCTCACGGGCGGCACGCGGCGCCTGCTCCTCGAGATCCATGGCCGACCAGTCATGACAGTTACGACATTCGCGGGAGTCGGTACGCAGCATTGAGCGCCAGACGTTCTCGGCCAGGTGCAGGCGTTTGTCCTCGAACTTCTCCTTGGTATTGATCGTGCCCAGCATCCAGTGCCATACCTCGCGGCTGGCCTCGATCTTGCGGATCATCTTCGGCCCCCAGTCGTCGGGCACGTGACAATCCGAGCAGGTGGCACCTACCCCGGTGGGATTCTTGTAGTGGGGCCGGTCCTTGTACTCCTCGTAGACCCAGGTCATCTCGTGGCAAGCCGAACTACAGAACTTCATGCTGTTGGTGGCTTCCATCACGGTATTGAAGCCGCCCCAGAACAAGATGCCGGCGACAAAGAAAATCATGGCGGCACCAAGCGATGCCCCCATGATGGTAATCCTGCGCCAGTTGCGTAGACGCTCCCCCATGATCAATCTCCCGAAATTATCATGACACGGTTCTTGCTGTAATCAGCCTGCCTTGTCGCCTGGCTGAGTTAGTGTTGTCCGGCCTCTTCTTCAGCCGCTCCGAGGCATTGCCTGGAATGAAACGGCTGAAGAAGGGGCCGGAGCGCCCTGAGGGCGCTCCGGCAGCTCGGCTTAGCCGCGCTCGTACTTCTTCAGACGGTTGTAGACGTTGAACTTGCCGGTCGGCGTGTTCAGGTTCTCGACCCGTCCAATCTCTTCCATGGTCTTGTCGTCATAGATCACGATGGCGCCATCATCCTGATGGCCACGGCCGCGGGCCCAGATGGAGACCCACACTTCGGAACCGGACTTGTCGTATTCGAAGTGCAGTGCCACGGCATCATGCTCGCGCGGACGGTCAGCAACGTGGATCGGAGTCAGCTCGCGGGTCTCCTTGTCCATGACCATGACCCACTGGTTGACGTCGGCCTCCGGGTGCATGGACTGGTCGATCCAGACGTGCGGGGAGTCCGGGTGGCTGCGCAGGAAGAGCCCCGGGCCGTCGGTCTCGACGGTGCCACAGATCTCCCATGCATGATCCGGATTGTTCTCCGGGTCGGTGCCCCAGAAGGTCACGAGGCCTTCACCCAGGTGAGTGGTGCCGGCTACCGGACCACACTCCGGGTCGATCCAGTTGGCGCCCGGCCCCGGGTGCGGGATCTCACCGGTATTCAGCATGCTGACGAGCTTGCGCTCCACGGTGTCGATGAACGCCATCTTGTGGCTGAAGTTGGCCGCGATCATGAAGTAGCGGCCGGTGGAATCGAAGAAGCCGTCGTGCAGGTACTCGGCCGAGGCGATTTGGTCCATACGCAAGTTGTCGATATCGCTGTAATCGACCTGCCAGACCTGCCCGGTCTCCTTGACGTTGACCAGGAAGGTGGGCGCATGGGGCGTGTCGTAGAGCGCCGCCACGCGGGCCTCGTGGACATACTCACCTTCGGTGTTGTAGCCACGGGTAGAAACGACCTTCAACGGCTCCATGGTGTGAGCATCGGCGATCACGAAGTGCGGGGGCCAGTAGCCACCACCGATGACGTACTTGTCCGCCCACTCGCCATAGTGGGAGACGGCCACGTCGCGGGCGTCGATACCGATGAACACCTCGGCGGTCACCTGGGGCGGATCCATCCACAGGTCGATCTTCGACAGGCGGCCGTCGCGACCCTGGACGTACCAGAAGCGGCCGTCGGAGCTCGACTTGGCCACGTGAACGGCATAGCCGGTCTCGGCCTCGGTGACGAGTTCCTTGGTGTCGCCGTCGATGATGCCCATGGCGCCACGGTCACGCAGGATCGTGACCATGAAGTTTTCCCAGTTGCGGTCATGCTGGGGCTCGTCCGGCCACTGGTCCTGCGGCACCACGATTTCCCAGGTGTCGCGGATGTCGGCCAGCGACATTTCAGGCGGCTCTTCCGGCGTCTGCTGGATGTACTTGGAGATCAGGGTGATCTCCTCTTCGTCCAGGATGCCGTCGAAGTTGTTCATCCCGCCTTCGGTACCCAGCGAGATGATGCTTTCCAGACGACGCTGGCCCATCTCCTGGGTGTCCTCGGGCAGCAGACCCGGGCCGGTGGCGCCCTTGCGCAGGGTGCCGTGACAGCCGGCGCAGCGCTGGAAGTAAATGGCGCTAGCCCGGTCCATCTCTTCCGCCGACATTTCCGGGGCCGCGGCGTGGGCGGTGCCCATCATGGCGGCCAGCGGGAAGCTGAGGGCAAAAATCCCCTTGCTCAATGCTCTCTTGTGCATAACGTGCCTCGCTTGGTTTCCCCTTCGGGTAGTACCTGGCGGGTGCCCCAGCCTGACCACTTTGTTGGATTCCAGTCGGTCATGGCCATCAGCCACCCTCCACCTGAACCAAGTAGAGCAGCTTTCACGCCCCCCTCACTTGACCACTGTCAATAGATGCATCCTGGAGTTGACTTATGTCACAAGAGACGCCAAGAAATTTGCCAAAAAGGTGTTGGCCCGAAAGAATCGGGCCGACGAAAGGCAGCGGATGGGGAAGGATTCGGCACTCAGCGACAGGGCTGGATCATGCCGCGAACGGAGGACTTCGCGCCTCCGTTAAGAACCGCCGGAGCCACCGATGGCTGACCGCAGGCATTGGCGAAATTGCGCAGGGCCGCGACATCATCGATCTGCACACAGTTGCGCTCACAGGTGACACCGACCTCCCTGAGGCGCGCCATGGCACGGGAAAAGCTTTCGGGCTTCATGCCCAGGCGTCCGGCAATCAGCATCTTGTCGCAGGGCAGGCAGACGGTAGCCTGATGGGCATCACAGGGGCAAAGCGAGACGATGAAGGCGGCCAGCCGCTGATAGGTGGGCTGGTTGGTCAACTGATCGAGCTGGCGCACCAGGTAGCGCAGCAGCCCCGACAGGTTGGCCAGCAGGTTGAGGGCCAGGCCGTGGTTCTGCTCCAGGGTGGTCAGGAAGTGGTCGGCGGTGAACACCAGCAGTCGGGCATCCTCGGCCACCGCTGCGTGAACGGGAAAGCCCAGCCGGTCGAACATCGCCGCCTCGGCGAAGGACTCACCGCGGGTGAACAGCCCCACCATGCACTCGTTGCCGTCGGGGCTCTCGCGAAAGAGCTTGACCCAGCCATCCAGCACAACATAGAAGCGATCCGCGGGCTCGCCTTCACTGAACAGCAGCGTACCGCGTCGATAGCTACGCTCCACGGCGCCGCCGGTCAGCAGCGCCAGGGTCTCGTCTTCCAGCCCCCGGAATAACGGCACCTGCCGAACGGCCTGCAGTGCCTCACGGCTCAATGTCGGCCTCATGACCACCTCCTCGAATATGACTTCACGTTCAACCCTCCGCCGCGGAAAGGGCTACCTGGGACAGGTTGCCGCGGATGATGTCTGCCTCCGGCGAATCATCCGGCAGGACGCCGAGCAGCCGCTCCCAGTGCCGTCGTGCAGCGTCGAGATCCGCCTCTTCGAACGCCAGCGAACCAGCCATCCACAGCCCCTGGGCGTGGTCGGGGTCGATGGAAAGCGCACGCTCGATCAGCTCACGGGGCTCCCCTTCCAGGCTGCCCTGCCGCTCCGCCAGCACATCCGCGTAGCGGGTCAACAGATTCGGATCGCGATCGCCGCCGTGGACCATCGCCTCGCGGAAGGCGCGCTCCGCCGCTGCCAGGTCGTCCATGAACGTCAGTGTCCGGCCGAGCAGGATCCAGCCCTCCAGGTCATCGGGGTTCTGCGCCAGCCGCCCCTGCAGCTCCTGGGCGAGCCTCTCGAACTGGCGCTGCATCGCCTCATCGGAAGCCGGTGCGGGCTCCTGCATGCTGGCCATCTCCCCCGGGGGCAGCTGCGTGGCAAAGACCTCATCGGCATAGCCAACGCCCAGATAGAGCCCCACGGCCATGAACGGCAGCACGGCGATACTGGCAAAGGCAGCGATGGCGGCCACTCGCCTCGGTCCGCGAGCTTCATGGGCCGCATTGTTGTCCACCGCATCCGGCTCAATGCTGCCGCTGTCGAGCAGCTCCCGCTCGAGATCGGCCAACGCGGTGTCGTACTGCTCTTGGGTCAGGGTGCCTGTCGCCAGGTCCTGATCGAGCTCACGGACACGGTCACGATGCACCCTCAGGTTGATCGCCCGCCGAGAGTGGCCCGTCTCCTGACGCGGCTCACGCAGCAGCGGATAGACCACGAAGGCAAGCGCCATCACGCACAGCACCATGGCAGAAAGCAGAAAAATTCCGTTCATCATCACCTCCGGCGATCAGTCGCCGCTACGCAGCCGCTGAAGCGTCTCGCGCTCCTGCTGGGTGAATTCCGGGCGCTGCGGCATGCGCTTGCGCCCCACGATCATTCGCCACCAGGCTACCCCCCCGATCAGCATCAGCAGGAAGGGGCTGGCCCACAGCAGGGCGGTATTGGCCTGCAGGGGGGGGCGATAGCGGACGTAATCGCCGTAGCGCTGCACCATGAAGTCGACGATGGCGTCGGCATCGTGGCCGGCCAGGGTCATGTCGTAGACCCGGCGGCGCATGTCGGCGGCCAGCTCGGCGTTGGATTCATGGATGGTTTCGCTCTGGCACACCGTGCAGCGCAGCTCGCGCACCAGGGTGTCGTACTGGCGCTTCTGGGCTTCGCTTTCGAACTCGATCGGCTGGCCGATGGCCAGCGCCATGGCAAGCCCTGCCGCTAGCCAGAGCGGCAAGCCAAGCAGGCTCAGGAACAGGGATCGCTTCATGACTGTGCCACCCTCCTCGCCTCATTCCTGCGCTGTTCATCGCGCAGCTTTTCAACCAGCGGCAGCACCTCGTCGAGCAGCAGCTGCCGGTTGAGCGGCCCGATGCGCTTGTAGCGGATCACGCCTTCGGCATCGAGCACATAGGTCTCCGGCGTGGCGTAGACGCCCCAATCGATACCGGCATCCCCGCGGGGGTCGTAGGCGATGACCTGATAGGGGTTGTCGCTGACACTGAGATAGCGCAGTGCCGCGTCGCGCTCGTCGCGATAGTTGAAGGCATGGATGGGAATGCCGCCGGCAGCCAGCTCCATCAGCAGCGGCTTCTCGGCGCGGCAGGTGCTGCACCAGGTGGCCCAGACATTGACCAGCGCCACTTCACCGATGAAATCCTGCTCGGTGAGGATATGCTCGGCGTCTTCCAGCGCCTCGAGCTGGAAGGCCGGTGCCGGCTTGCCCACCAGCGGCGAAGGCAGGTCGCGTGAGTTCATGCCCAGGCCGATGAACAGCAGGCCGAGCAGGGCCGATATGGCGATCAAAGGTATCAACAGACGCAGGTTCATCAGGTGGTCACCTCCCGCGCCGGGCCGCTGCCCTGGGTGCCGGCGTGGCGGGTATCGACGGCGCGATTGCGTGCCAGCCGATAGCGTCGGTCGCTGGCCGCCAGTAGCCCACCCACGGAGAGCAGGATGGCACCGGACCACATCCAGAACATGTAAGGCTTGTAGTAGAGACGGAAACTCCAGGCATCGCCCACCAGCCGTTCGCCGAGGGAGACGTAGACATCACGGGTCGCCGCACGGTGCAAGGACGCCTGATGCATGGGGTTCTGGGGCTGCGTATCGTAGTAGCGCCGCTGGGGCAGCAGGGTCGCCACCGGCCGGCCGTCACGGGTCACATCGACGACCGCCTGGTCGGCATCCCAGTTGGGGCCACGCACCATTTCCATGCGCTGCAGGGTGAAGTCGAAGCCCGCCGCCGAGGTGGTCTGGCCAGGCTCCATGCGTACGTCGCGCTCCACCTCGTAGGTGTTGACCATGGCGATGGCCACCACGATCAGCGCCAGTCCCACGTGGGCCAGGTGCATGCCCATGAAGCTGGGGCGCATCACCTTTCGCAGCCGAGTGGCCAAGGGCTGCCTCGCCGACCCCATGCGCTTGTGGATATCCAGCAGCGCGGTGACGATGATCCAGGTCGCCAGCATCAGCGACAGCGCGGTCAGCGGCCGCCAGGCGCCCATGGTGAGGGGCCAGAGCCCCCCGGCGATGACGCTCACCAGCAGCGCCCAGCGCAGCTGGCGGAAGGTGTCGCTGGGGTTGGCCTGCTTCCACATCACCGCGGGGCCGAGGCCGATCAGGAACAGCAGCGGCAGCATCAGCGGGGCGAAGACGGTATCGAAGTAGGGAGGGCCCACCGAGATCTTGCCCAGGCCGAAGGCGTCCAGCGCCAGCGGATAGAGGGTGCCGATGAATACTGCGGCGCAGGCCACTGCCAACAGCACGTTGTTGGCCATCATCAGCGATTCGCGGGAGTACCAGGCGAAGGAGCCGCCAAGCCCCACCTTGGGGGCCCGCCAGGCGTAGACGGTCAGCGAACCCAGCAGGGTCAATGCCAGCATGCCCAGGATGAACACGCCGCGCTCCGGGTCGGTGGCGAAGGCATGAACCGATGTAATGACGCCCGAGCGCACGATGAAGGCACCCAGCACGGTCAGGGCAAAGGTAAGGATCGCCAGCATCAGCGTCCAGACCTTGAAGCCGCCGCGCTTCTCCGTCACCGCCAGCGAATGGATCAGCGCGGTGGCGGTGAGCCAGGGCAGGAAGGAGGCATTCTCGACCGGGTCCCAGAACCACCAGCCGCCCCAGCCCAGCTCGTAGTAGGCCCACCAGCTACCGATGGCGATCCCCAGGGTCAGAAACACCCAGGCCACCGTGGTCCAGGGTCGCGACCAACGTGCCCAGGCGGCATCGAGACGGCCTCCGAGCAGGGCCGCCATGGCGAAGGCGAAGACCACCGCCGTTCCCACATAGCCCATGTAGAGCAGCGGCGGATGCAGGATCATCCCCGGGTCCTGCAGCAGCGGGTTCATGCCGCGCCCATCCATGGGTCCCGGAACGATGCGTTCGAAGGGGTTGGAGGTGAAAACGGTAAAGGCAAGGAAGCCCACCGAGACCATGCCGAGCACGGCCAGCACCCGGGCCAGCATCTCCCGGGGCAGCGTTCGGCTGAAGATCGCCACGGCGACACCCCAGGCTGCCAGCAGCCACACCCACAGCAGCAGCGAGCCCTCGTGGCCGCCCCAGACGGCCGTGACCTTGTAGATCGTCGGCTGGCTGAGGCTGGAGTGACTGGCCACATAGCGCACCGAGAAGTCACTGACCACAAAGGCCCATATCAGTACCGCCAGGGAGAGCGACAGGAAGACGAACTGGCCGGTGGCCAGGAAGCGTCCCGTACGCATCAGGCGGCCATTGTCGCAGTAGGTGCCCAGCAAGGGCAGTACGCTCTGGATAACCGCCAGGCACAGCGCCAGTATGAGTGCAAAATTTCCGAGTTCCGCCACCATGGATTGGCTACCTCCTGCCTAACCCCGGCTCGGAGAGGATCACCCTGTCAGCCGGTCACGATCTGGGTATTGGTGGGCGAGGCATCGCGGCTTGGAAGACATCGGCGCAAGGTGCCTCGACCTGCATGCCTGAATGGTCCGGCGATCGGCGCATAAAAGCCATACCAAGTACTTCTTTACTCCGGTCACATGTGATCCACGTCAAACAATCCAGCGTGGCGGTATGTCGCGCCGCGGCCTCAGGCATCGAAAGCCTGACAGCAGGGCCTCACAGACCGTAAGCTAGGCACACAAACAACATCCCTTCGTTCCACGAACAGGAGCCTCCAGTGCTGAAACGAACCCTGTTGACCCTTCTTGTCGCCGGCACTCTACCGCTGGCCGCCCAGGCCAATGCGACCGACGCCGATGTCATCCTGCATACCAACCACGGCGAGATCGCCATCGAGCTGTTCCAGGAACAGGCTCCGGAAAGCGTCAACAACTTCCTGACCTACCTCCAGGACGGCCACTATGACGGCACCATCTTCCACCGCGTGATCGACGGTTTCATGATCCAGGGCGGCGGCTTCGATGAGGATTTCCGCCAGAAGCCCACCCGGGATCCGATTACCAACGAAGCCGACAACGGCCTGAAGAACGAGCGCGGCACCCTGGCCATGGCCCGCACCGGCGCCCCCCACTCGGCCACCGCCCAGTTCTTCATCAATGTGTCCGACAACGCCTTCCTCGACCATCAGGGCACCCACTCCGGCCAGGCCTGGGGCTATGCGGTGTTCGGCCAGGTAGTGGATGGCATGGACGTGGTGGACGCCATACGCGCGGTGCCCACTACCACCAGCGGTCCCTTCCAGGACGTGCCCGCCGAGCCGGTGATCATCGAGCGCGCCGAACTGCGCTAGGTTCGTCGTCATTGCCAGGCTGAAAACGACGACGCCCCGTCACCTTGCGGTGACGGGGCGTCGCTGTGTATCCGCTCTGAAAGCCTAGGCCGCTGCTCTCATGCAGCTTTGGCTAGGAACCTTTTGCGAAAGACATGCAATACCAGCACGGCAGTTGCCGCGCCGAGGCTGTTGGCGAGGATATCCCACCAGTCCCCGCCGCTGCGGCCGGGCACCGGTATCTGCAGGTATTCGATGAAGATGCCATAGAACACCGCCGTGGCGAAGGCCCAGGGGAGCCGCACCCCTGCCAGCGCCACCAGCCCCGCCAAGCCACCGTAACCGACGAAATGATTGAACTTGTCCCAGGGCAGACTCTCGGGCATCTCGCTGCCCGGGGTCAGGCTGCCGATGGCAATGACAATAGCTCCCACAATCGCCAGCACCGCCCAGAGGCGGTGCCGGTCATGCCAGGTTTGCAGCGTGCTTCTGTCAGGCATTCTGGTACTGGATGGTACGGTGGTATTGCGGGCTGAGCTCGTTCAACGCGTCCATGAAGGCAGTGACGTTGTCCGGGTCAGTGAACTGGCTGATGCCATGGCCCAGGTTGAAGATATGCCCCGGGCCGTTACCGTAGCTGTCGAGGATCCGGCCCACCTCGGCGCGAATCGCCGCTGGACGGGCGAACAGCACGTTGGGGTCCAGGTTGCCCTGCAGCGCCACCTTGTGTCCGACCCGGGCGCGGGCGTCGCAAAGCTCGGTGGTCCAGTCGATGCCCAGTGCATCCGGGCCTGCCAGGGCGATATCCTCGAGCCACTGGCCCCCGTTCTTGGTGAACAGGATCACCGGCACGCGCCGGCCCTCATGCTCGCGGATCAGGCCGGCAACGATCTGCTCCATGTAGCGCAGCGAGAACTCCAGATAGGCCGGCGTGGAGAGTACGCCACCCCAGGTGTCGAAGATCTGTACCGCCTGGGCACCTGCCCTGATCTGGGCGTTCAGGTAGTCGGTGACCGAGTGTGCCAGGGTATCGAGCAGCTGATGCATGGCGTCGGGGTTGTCATAGAGCATGGTCTTCACGTGACGGAAGTCCTTGCTCGAGCTGCCCTCGACCATATAGGTGGCCAATGTCCAGGGGCTGCCGGAGAACCCGATCAGCGGCACGCGGCCATTCAGCTCGCGGCGAATGGTCGATACGGCCCGCATCACGTAGTCCAGGTCACGCTCGGCATCCGGCGCCTTCAGCGCTTCCACGTCCGCCACGGTACGCACCGGCTTGCGGAATTTCGGACCCTCGCCGGTCTCGAAGTAGAGTCCCAGCCCCATCGCATCGGGGATGGTCAGAATGTCCGAGAACAGGATCGCGGCATCCAGCGGGTAGCGCTCCAACGGCTGCAGCGTCACCTCGCAGGCCAGGTCGTGGTTGCGACACAGGTCCATGAAGTCGCCGGCCACGGCACGGGTAGCGCGATATTCCGGCAGGTAGCGGCCGGCCTGACGCATCATCCACACCGGCGTGCGATCCACCGGCTGACGCGCCAGGGCGCGCAAAAAACGATCGTTCTTGAGTTCCATGCAGGCAGTCATCCACAGGAAATGTCGAGCTATTGTAGCGCATGAATTTGCGCAGGGCTTGACCGAGGCCAAGGGAAAACGCGAACGCCGCCCGGCAAGCCGCACATTCGTGAGCCCCGACGGCGTTCCTGTTAGAATACGGGATTCACTTCCGGCATCGCCGTGGTCTTTCACCGAGGTACCCCGTGACGATTCGATTCATCGCCGCCTCCCGGCTGCCCACTCCCTGGGCCACCTTCACCATGCATGGCTTCGAGGACGATGCCACCGGCAAGGACCACATCGCCCTGACCCTTGGCGACGTAGCCGATGGCAAGCCTGTACTGGGGCGGGTTCACTCCGAGTGCCTGACCGGGGACGCCCTGTTCTCGATGCGCTGCGACTGCGGCTACCAGTTGCAGGAGGCGCTCAAGCGCATCGCCGACGAGGGGCGCGGCGTGCTCTTCTACCTGCGCCAGGAGGGTCGCGGCATCGGCCTGCTCAACAAGATCCGCGCCTATCACCTGCAGGACCAGGGCGCCGATACCGTGGAAGCCAACGAACAGCTCGGCTTCGGTGCCGACATGCGCCGCTACGATCTCTGCGTCCCGATGCTCGACCACCTGGGCATCGATGGGCTGCGGTTGATGACCAATAACCCGCGCAAGGTCGACGCCTTGACCCAGGCCGGTGTCACCATCATGGAACGAGTGCCCCTCACCACCGGTCTCAATCCTCATAACGAGCACTATCTTTCCACCAAGGCTGGCAAGCTCGGCCACATGATGGCGCTGGGCGACTTCACCCAGGCCAACGATGTGGATATCGAACGCAAGCCCTGAGCTGCACCACGGCATCGGGTGCCCTTCTGAGTGAGAGCCATGCCCCTTAGCCAGCACCACCACAGCGTCATCGAGGAGCTGCTCAACAGCATCAGTCATGGTGTTGGTGCCATCCTGAGCCTTGTCGGGGTGGTGGTATTGATCGTGCTGGCCAGTCTCGCGGCCCACGTCGACCCGTGGAAGCTCGTCGGCATCAGTCTTTATGGCATCACCCTGGTACTGCTCTATACCGCCTCGACCCTCTATCACGGCATCACGCATATTCGGCTCAAGCGGCTGTTCCAGCACCTGGATCACTGCGCCATCTACCTGCTGATCGCCGGTACCTATACCCCCTTCCTGCTGGTCAACATGCGCGGCCCCACGGGCTGGACCCTGTTCGCCATCGTCTGGTCCCTGGCACTCGCCGGGATCGCCTGCAAGCTCGCCTGGCCTCACCGCTTCACCGTACTGCGGGTGGCCATCTATCTGGTCATGGGCTGGCTGATCGTCTTCGCCAGCGGCGAGATGTCGGCCAGCCTGTCCACCAGCGGCATCGTCCTGCTGGCTGCCGGCGGAATCACCTATACCCTCGGCGTGATCTTCTTCGCCATCAGTGCGATCCCCTACAACCACGCCATCTGGCATCTGTTCGTGCTCGGCGGCAGCACCTGCCACTACTTCGCCGTATATGCCGCGGTGCTGCCGCATGGGGCGTAGGCTCTCTGAGCGCAATTCCCAGGCCCTGTTTCTAAACTCAATCCCAGGCACCCTGTCTCTTGCGGGCCGGCCCCCTTGCCATTGCGCTGGAGTGGCGCCGGGAAAAATATAGCGCTTCATGAACGAGGCTTCTTTCGTGTAAAACATGGGAAAAGCACGATTTACTATAAAAACAAAGGACGCGCATGAAGCCCCGGCTCAGTCTGGTTGGTCGCTATTCGTTCCTGTCGCTGACACTGATGATCGGTTCGGTGGCGGTGCTGAGCGCGCTCTATGCGACGGTCGCGGATTCAGTCACGGAGCGCCTGGCCGGCGAGCGGCTGGAAGCCCAGGTAGCGGGCACGGCCAACCGGCTGACCAACTTCATCGAGAACCGCATCTACCAGCTCGAAACCCTTTCGACCCACCCCTCCATGCCGCTTTATCTGCTCTACAGCGATGCGGTACCGGAAGGCCTGCAGGAGCTCGTACGGGTGGAAGCCGACGCGCCCGATCTCTATGGCATCCTCTTCTTCGACGCCAACGACAGACTGTCCGAGGTCATCCCCGGTCAGGCGGCATCCGGGCAGCCTTACTGGGGCCGCGATAACTGGTCAATCCTTGAGCTGCCTTCCGTCTATCTGGGCACCAGCGAGATCATCGGCCCGAGCCTGACCACGGGCAGCGGCCCCGGCTGGCTGCTCATCCGTCAGCCGCTGAGAGACATCGCCGGCCAGAGCACCGACGGAGCGATAGCGCTTCATGTGCGCCTGGCTTCCCTGACCGAACTGATGCGCACTGAAAGTCTGGCCGGCGTGCTGCGGCCGTTCCTGAGAACCCCCGCCGGCAACCTGCTGGACCCAACCGGGAACGTTCATGACAGCGAACCGGAAGGGCTGCGAACCGGCCCGGAAGTGCTGCCCGGCTGGCGCATTGACTATCTGGTTTCCGCCGGAGACATTCTCAGCCCGCTACGTAACGCACAGTTCGGCCTGTATGCGCTTGCCGGCGTGATGGCACTCGGCATCGTCGCCCTATTCTGGGCGTTGGCCAGAAGCCTGCGCCGACGGGTGAGCCGACTGGTTGCAGGGGCCGAAGCCTTCGCCTCCGGCAACCTGCACTTCCGGCTGCTGACCCCCAGAAACGACAAGGACGAAATCGATGTGGTCGCCCATGCGTTCAACGCCATGGCCGACCGGCTGCAGGAGATGATCGAGCGAACCGTACAGGCAGAGAAGATGGCAGTGCTGGGCGAATTCGCCACTGGCGTGGCCCATGAAGTGCGCAACCCGCTGGCAACGATCAAGCTGACGGTACAAGCCCTGGAAAAGGGCGAGCCGGATAGCCGGCGCCGTGATCTACTAATATCCGTGGAAGAGGAGATCGACCGGCTCAACCGGGTCGTCGGCGACCTGCTGGATTACGGCAGGCCGGTCGCCGGTGAGCCGCAAGCCGTGGCGATCGGCCAGGTATTCAGGCACGCTTCCATCTTGACCTCCGGCCTTGCCGACAGGCGGGGCATTACCGTCACCGTCAGTGGCAATCCGTGCCTCGCTGTCTATGCCAGCCCGGACCAGGTGATCCAGTGCCTGGTCAACCTGGTCGCCAATGCCATCCAGGCGTGCGAACCGGGCTGCCAGGTGCAGCTGAAGGCTTTCCCCAGCGGTGACAGCGTGACGATTGAGATCATCGACGACGGCTGCGGCATGGATGAGACGATCCTGGCCCAGGTGATGGAGCCGTTCTTCACCACTCGCCAGGAAGGCACGGGGCTCGGCTTGAGCATTACCCGTCAACTGATAGAACTGAACGGTGGCAGGCTGGAGATCCATAGCACACCGGGAAAGGGCACGACCGTATCCATGAGACTCCCCCTGGTGCCGGCCGACGCCTTAGCACAGCAGGATTCAGCACAGCAGGACTCGTAGCGCCGCTACCATAACAAGAGCAACAATCAGAAAACGCCATGCACACAGATATCCTGATCGTCGATGACGAAAAGAGCTTCGTCCGTTCGCTGACATTCGCCCTGGAAGAAGCCGGCTTCACCACCCGCAGCGCCCATTCCGGCGAAGCGGCCCTGACCGCACTGGCGGACGCCCAGCCAGGGCTGATGCTGCTGGATCTGCGCCTGCCGAAGATGAGTGGCATGGAAGTGCTCGATACCGCCGCCCGCCTTTACCCGGAGCTGCCGGTGGTGATGGTGTCGGCCCACGGCGATACACGAGCCGCCGTGCAGGCCGTCAAGGCCGGCGCGACCGACTATCTCACCAAACCCTTTGCCCTGGACGAGCTGCTGCATCTCGTCGGAGCCATCACCAAGCGCACTCAGCTGCGCGATGAGCTGGCCTACCACCGTAGCCGTGGCGCCTCCTCCTCGGGGCTGGTGGGGGGCAGCGATGCCATGGAGCAGCTCTGGCAGACCATCCAGCGCATCGCCGGCAGCAGTGCCGGCCGCATCCTGCTGCTGGGCGAGTCCGGCACCGGCAAGGCCGTGGTAGCCAGGGCCATCCACGACCAGAGCCCGCGCAGCGACAACGCCTTTGTGGAGATCAACTGCGCCGCCCTGCCGGAGCAGTTGATCGAGGCGGAGCTGTTCGGTGCAGAGAAGGGGGCTTACACCGGCGCGCATCAGAAGCGATCCGGCCTGGTGGCCCTTGCCCATGGCGGCACGCTGTTCCTGGACGAAATCGGCGAGTTGCCCCTGCCCCTCCAGGCCAAGTTCCTGCATTTCCTCGAGAATGGCGACTACCGACCGGTGGGCGGGTCTGCCAGCCATACTGCCGATGCCCGTGTCATCGCCGCGACCAACCGCTCACTGGAAGCCGAAGTCCGCAACGGGCACTTTCGGGAGGACCTGTTCTTCCGCCTCAATGTCATTGAACTCTCCATCCCCCCGCTACGCGATCGGGGCGCGGATATCGAAGAGCTGCTGCAGGTCTTCATCGACGCCCAGGCCCGGGAGGAGGGTTGTCGGCCCATCACCGTGCCCAGGGAGACGCTCGACCTGCTGATCGCCTATAGCTGGCCGGGCAATGTGCGGGAGCTGCGTAACCTGGTAGAGCGCCTGACCATCCTGTATCCCGGCCAGCGGATTCGCCCCGGCCAGCTACCCACCGAGTTCCATCAAGGCCCGGCAGCAAGCGACCAGGCTCACGACCCCTCTCTCGGCGAGCGCCTGCAGAGTACCGAACGGCAGCTGGTGCTCGATGCGCTCGACAAGACCGGTGGCCACAAGGGCCAGGCCGCCCAGCAGCTGGGACTGTCGCGCCACGCCTTCAAGCGCCGCCTGCAACGCCTGGGGCTGGCCTAGCCGAAGGCTCTCACCTGGCCGAAGATCCTGGCCGAGCGGTAACCGCTCACCCTCTCGCGCCGATGAGCGCTATCCGCTCACCTCTCGTACCGCTGTGGCCGAGAGCGCCCCGGAAATGGGGCACTCTCGGCATGGCACGCTTATTGCTCATGCTATAGACCAGCAGGTTTATAACAACAATCAACGACCACACGCCGGACTCAACCGGTCCAGGAGGCAACCTTGCCGGGACTGATAACTCGCCTGCGCTTCGCACAGGGCGCTCGCGTTTTCGCCACCACCCTGATGCTGGCTCTGTACGGCCTGCCTGCCGCCCATGGCACAGAGGCACTCTACGAAACGACCTCGGTGGGCCGGGTGGAACTGGGTGCGGACGCCGCAGATGCCGACGCCACCATCGCCTGCCTGTATCCCATGACCGGGCGCTCCGCCAGCTATGGGCGGGACAGTATCGTCGCGATCCGCATGGCCCTCGACGAGCTGGCCACCGACCCGGCGGCGCCCCGCCTGCGCGTCATTGTCGATGACTCCCGCTCCAAGGCCTCCTTCGCGGTGCGCATGGCCGAAGATTTCATCGAGCAGGATAACGCCAACATTCTCTGCGGCATGGTCAGCTCCGGCGTCGGCATGGCCGTCAGCCGTCTGGCCCGGCAGCGCAAGACCATCCTCATCGGCACCGACCACGCCTCCTCCCGCGCGGCGCTGGAAGAGGGGCATCGCTACTATTTCAGGGTCTCCAGCGATACCTGGCACTCCCAGGCCGCCGGTGCGAAATACCTGCAGGAACTCCAGCAACAAGAAGGGTGGAGCAAGATCGCCTTCCTCGGCCCCGACTACGAATACGGTCGAGTCGCCTGGCGCGACCTGCAGGAGGCCTTCGAACTCTACGATGTCGACTACCAGGTAACCGGCAGCTACTGGCCGAAACTCTACGAGCCGGATTACTCCCTCTATATTCAGTCGCTGCTCGAGTCGCCGCCGGACGTGCTGGTGGTCGCGCTGTGGGGCGGGGATTTCACTGCCTTCATCGACCAGGCCCGCACAACCCGCCTGTTCAGCCAGATGCGGGTGGCCAACTTCGATACCGGCGGCGATTACGAGACCCTGGTTGCCCTCGGCGACACACCGCCGGAAGGCCTGATTCTCTCCGCCCGCCACCACGTCAACTGGCCCCCGACGGCGCTGAACCGCCAGTTCGTGGAGCGGTTCCACGAACGCTCCGGCCGCTACCCCAACTACTCGGCGCAGGGTGCCTGGGCCGGCATCCTCACCGTCGCCAAGGCCATCACCCTGGCCGGTGACGTGACCGACACCGAAGCAATGGTCGAGGCGCTGCAAGGCCTGGAAATCCACTTGCCCAAGGACCCGGAAGGCTACGTCTCCTACATCGACGCCGAGACCCATCAGATCATCCAGGCCCAGGCCATCGGCACACCGGTGCCCAGCCAGGATTACCCCCCTGCCCAAGTGGTTCTGGGGAACTGGAAAGTCTACGACGCCGAATCCCTGAAACCCTCGCCAGCTCTCATCGAGAGGCGGCGCGGTACGCCCGGTGGTGACTAGTTCCTCCACCGTTTTCTTCAAGCAGCACCAGTACCTTGCAAGATAACGACGCACCGCAGAACAGAGCAACGCCACATGGCACACAACAACAATCAAGGAGTAGAACCATGAAGCACGCCACTCAACCCGGAAGCTGGAAGCGTACCCTGCTCAGCACCACCACCGCCGCTGCCATCGCCTCGGCGGGGATGTTGGGCATCAGCGCGACAGTTCAGGCAGAAGAGACCTTCAAGGTCGGCCTGGTCACCTTTCTCTCCGGGGGTGCCTCGGGGCCCTTTGGCGTTCCCGCCGCCCAGGCGGCGGAAACCGTGATCAAGGCGATCAATGCCGGGGAGCTTCCTCCCCCCTACGACACGCCTGGCGTCAACGGCTTGCGGCTTGAATCCGTGGTCGTCGACGAGGCCGGCGGCCCCACCCAGCAGGTCGAGGAGTACCGCAACCTGGTGCAGCGCCAGAACGTGAATGCGGTGATCGGCTACATCTCCAGCGGCGACTGCCTGGCCGTCGGCCCCGTGGCCGAAGAGCTGCGGACCTTCACCATCGCCTTCGACTGCGGCACCCCGCGCATGTTCGAGGAACTCGACAACCCCACCTACTTCTTCCGCACCGGTCTCGATGCCGTCGCCGACAACGTGGGTGCGGCACGCTATCTGCTGGACCTCCACCCCGACGTTACACGCATCGCTGGCATCCAGCAGAACTACGCCTGGGGGCAGGACTCCTGGCTCGACTTCACGCTCTCCATGGAGCAGCTGATGCCGGACGCCGAGATGGTCAACAACCAGACGCCACAGCTCTTCTCGGGCAGCTACGGCAGCGAGATATCCGCGCTGCAGACCCGCCGGCCCGAGATCGTCCATTCCAGCATGTGGGGTGGCGACATGGAGTCTTTCGTCTCCCAGGCCAATTCCCGCGGCCTGCTGGGCCAGGCAACCGCCATCCTGACCACGGGTGAATCCGGTCTGCACCGGTTCCAGGGTCAGGCCCCCAACGGCACCATCCTCGGTGGACGTGGACCCTTCGGTGCCTTCATGCCGGAAAACGCGCTGAGTGAGTGGTTCAACGAAGCCTACGAGGCCGAGCACGGCACCAAGCCCAGTTACCCCTCCTCGAAAATGGCCCAGGCCATCCTTGCCCTGAAGTTTGCCGCCGACAATTCCGGCGCCGACGGGGTACCCACCAGCGAGCAGCTTGCCAGCACCCTGAAAGGGGCTGAGTTCGAATCCGTCAGCGGCACCGTGCGCATGGCCCTGGCCGATGGCCACCAGGCCATGCAGGACATGCTCTACGGCGAGTACCACTACACCCCCGGTGAAGGTGCCGAGCTGCGTAACGTGCGCTCCTACCGCGGCGAATGCGTCTCCGCGCCGGATGGCCAGAACGCCCAGGAGTGGATCGAAGCCGGGTTCCCCGGCGCCCAGTGCGACTGACACTCTCCCCTGCCGGCAACCTTCGGGTTGCCGGCCACCGGGAGCCACTGCCCTCCGCTTGCTACGTCTAAATCCTGTGCCACCGCTCCTCGAGTGGTCGGAGGCATGACGCCGAGCGCCAGCAGTGGTTCCTAACCGATAACAGGAGCACGCGAGATGTTAACGGTCTGGGCAATACTGATCGATGGTTTCATCTATGCCTCATGGCTCTTCCTGGTGGCGGCGGGCCTGACCGTCATCTACGGCGTCATGAGAATTCTGAACATGGCCCACGGCAGTCTCTATGCCCTGGGCGCCTACGCCGCGGCTTCGGCCCTCGGCTGGTATTACGCCGGTGGCGGCAGCCAGCTATGGATGGCCTTCGCCATTCTGGCCAGCTGCGCCCTGCTCATCGGCGCCATCAGCGGGCTGTTGATCGAACGGGGCATCCTGCGGCTGATGTACGGCCGCGACGAGATACTCATGCTGATCGTCACCTTCGCGATCCTGCTGATTCTTGAAGATGTGATGAAGCTGCTGTGGGGCACGACCCCTTATTTCGCCTGGCAGCCCTACGCCGCCATGGGGCGAGTGGAGATCGACGTCCTGACGGTCTCCGGCTACGACATCATGGTGCTGTGTCTGTCCGCCGTCATCGGCCTTGGCCTGTGGTTCTGGCTGGAGCGTACCCACACCGGCAAGATCCTGCGCTCCATCATCCATGACCGGGAAGTCTCGGAAGCCATGGGCGTCAACGTACGCCGCATGTTCACCATTACCTTCATTATTGGCGCCACCCTGGGCGCGGTCGCCGGTGGCATCACCGCGCCGATCATCTCCGTGGTACCGGGTATCGGTATCGAGGTCATCGTGCTGGCCTTCGCGGTGGTGGTCACCGGTGGACTGGGCAGCATCACCGGTGCGGCGGCGGGTGCCATCATCGTCGGCCTGGCACGGGCCACCTCGATCCACACCATGCCCCAGTTCGAACTGTTCATCATCTACGCCGTCATGGCCGGGGTGCTGATCTTTCGGCCCAACGGCCTGTTCGGCCAGGCAATCGCGAGGAAAATCTGATGAGTATCCAGAAATCCGAAGCCCTGATGATTGCCGCCGCCGTGGGCATTGGCCTGGCCGGCTTGATGAGCCCCAACTGGCTGATCTTCACCACCACGCTGGCGGTCGCCAAGGCACTGGTGGTGCTGGGCGTGGTCATGCTGATGCGCTCCGGGCTGGTCTCTTTCGGCCAGGGCCTGTTCTTCTGTATCGGGGGCTATGCGGTAGGCATGGGCGGTCGCTTCTGGGGTATTCAGGACGCCCTGCTGCTGATTCTCCTGGGCGTACTGGCCTCGACGGCGCTGGCCATGATTCTCGGCCTGCTGTTGACCCGATACCGGGAGATCTTCTTCGCCATGCTGACCATGGCGTTCTCGATGATCCTGTTCGGCGTACTGGTCAAGAGCCACAACCTGGGCAGCACGGACGGCTTCAGCGTGGTTGAGTGGTCCCTGCTCGGTTGGGTGCCGCAGTCCGGCATGGGGGTGTTCTGGCTCGCGCTGGTCCTCGGCCTGCTGGTCGCGCTGTTTCTCAATCGCTTCTTCCAGTCCAGCATCGGCCTGGCCTGCGAGGCCATCCGCGAGAACGAGGTGCGCGTCGAATACATGGGCATCTCACGCCGCCAGGTGCTCTACATCAACTACGTGCTGGCCGCAGCCATCGGTGCCATAGGCGGTTCGCTGACGGCACTGGCTGCCGGCCACGTCGACCCCGAAATGGCCTACTGGACGATTTCCGGTGAATTCGTCTTCATCGCGCTGCTGGGCGGTACTGGCCACGTGGCCGCGGCCTTCATCGCCGCCATGCTCTTCGCCCTGGTGCGCACCTACGCGGTGGAGTTCATGCCCCACACCTGGCAAATGATCCTGGGCATCGTGCTGCTGCTGATCATCCTGTTCCTGCCCAAGGGGATATGGAGCCTGTTCACCCGCCACAGGAGGAGCGCCCCATGACCGAGATTCTCAAGACACAAGGGCTCTCCCGCTACTTCGGCGCGGTGACGGCCGCAGAAGATATCAACGTGACCATCACCCAGGGCGAAATCGTCGGCGTCATCGGTGCCAACGGCGCCGGCAAGACCACTTTCATCAACATGGTCACCGGCTACCTGCCGCCCTCGGAAGGCAGCATTTTCTTCAATGGCCGGCCGATCAAGGGCCTGGGGCCGCGCAAGCTGATGCGCGAGGGCCTGGCACGCTCCTTCCAGATACCCCAGCTCTTTCTCGAACTTCCCGTGATCGACAACCTGGCCATCGCGCTGTCGGCTGCCCAGAACGACCACCTGCAGATGCTGCGCCCGGTTCGCACCGCAAAGCGGCTCGCTGCAGCGGACGACATCCTCGAGCAGATGGGCATTACCCGGTATCGCGATGAAATGGTCACCGCCATGCCTCAAGGGGCCCGCAAGTTGCTCGACATCGCCATTGCCATGCTCGGAAACCCCAGGATGCTGCTGCTGGATGAGCCCACCAGCGGGGTCAGCATGGAAGAGAAATATGCGCTGATGGATACGGTAATGGAAATCGTCAATCAACGCAGATTGACGGTGCTCTTCGTCGAGCACGACATGGAGATCGTACAGAAATACGTCACCCGGGTGATGGCCTTCGCCAGCGGCGTCGTGATCAAGGATGGTCCGGTCGAGGAAGTGCTGGAAGACGAACAGGTGCAGACGCTGGTCACCGGCAAGCGGCGCCACACCAGCACGGCAACCGAACAGGGGGACATCTGACATGAGCCTGGAGATCGCCAACCTCAATGTCTCGATCGATCGCATCGCCATATTGCGAGATATCAACCTCACTATATCCACCGGCCAGATGGCCGGCCTGATCGGTCACAACGGTGCCGGCAAGACGACCCTGATCCGCGCCATCATGGGCCTGTTGCCGGCAACCTCCGGTTCCATCCGCTTCAAGGGAGAGGAGCTGACCCAGTTGGCCCCCCACCGCCGCGCCAAGCTTCAGGTCAGCTACATGCCCGAGGACCGTCGTCTCATCCCCGAGCTCACGGTGACTGAAAACCTGCTGATGCCGGCATGGGCCAACCACATTCGTGACGGAGAGGAGCGGCTGAAATGGGTCTACTCGCTGTTGCCGGAAATCGCCGACTTCGGTGAACGCAAGGCGTTGCAACTCTCAGGGGGCCAGCAAAAGCTGGTGGCCCTGGGGCGAGCGCTGATTCCCGGCCGTGAGCTGATCCTGCTCGATGAGCCCTTCGAAGGCGTGGCACCGGTACTGGCACAGCGCCTCACCTCTGTCATCGGCGACCTGCGCGGCGAAGGCCTGACGGTATTGATCGCGGAGTCCGACGACAGCCATTCCGCGGGCCTCGTCGACCAGACGTGGCGCATCGAGCGGGGTGCCGTTGCCTTTGGGCGCAAGGCGCCCTCCGCCTCTGCGAGCCACCAGCACTCTGTCTGAGCACAAGAACACCCCAGCCTGACAACAACAAGGAGTCAGCCATGAAAATACGTGCTGCGGTACTGCAGGCCACCGGCGCCCAGCGCCCCTATCAGGGCAACCAGCCGCTGGTGATCGAGGAGCTGGAACTGGACCCGCCCGGTGACAACGAAGTCCTGGTGCAGATCAAGGCCGCCGGCCTGTGTCATTCCGACCTCTCGGTCATCGACGGCAACCGACCGCGCCCGGTGCCCATGGTGCTGGGCCACGAGGCCGCCGGAATCGTCAAGACCGTGGGTAACGGAGTACACGACCTGCAGGTCGGCGATCACGTGGTGACCGTCTTCGTGCCCAGTTGCGGTCACTGCTCACCCTGCGCCGAGGGGCGCCCCGCCCTTTGCGAGCCGGCAGCAAAGACCAACAATGCCGGCACCCTGGCCAGCGGCGAGCGCCGCCTGCACCGGGCGGACGGTACCGATGTCCATCACCATATCGGCGTCTCCGCCTTTGCCGACCACGCAGTGCTGTCCCGCCACTCCCTGGTCAAGGTCGACCCCGACCTGCCCCTGCATCACGCCGCGCTGTTCGGCTGTGCGGTGCTGACCGGGGTCGGTGCGGCGATCAACTCGGCCGAGATCAAGGCCGGCCACACGGTCGCCGTCGTCGGCCTCGGCGGCGTCGGGCTCAATAGCGTGCTCGGCGCGCTGGTGGCAGGCGCCTCCGAGGTGATTGCCATCGATCTCGATGAGGACAAGCTGGCGCTGGCCAGGGAGCTGGGCGCCACCCATGCCTTCAACAGCGGCGAAGCGGGCTGCGTCGACAAGATCAAGGCGTTGACCAACGGTGGCGTCGACTGTGCCATCGAGATGGCCGGCTCCGAGAAAGCCCTCGAGTTCGCCTATCAGGTCACGCGCCGGGGCGGCATTACGGTGACCGGCGGCCTGCCACACCCCGACAAGAAGGTTGCCATTCAGCAAGTCAGCCTGGTGGCGGAAGAGCGCACCCTGAAGGGCAGCTATGTCGGCAGCTGCGTGCCGGTCCGCGATGTCGCCCGCTACATTGCCCTGTTCCGCCAGGGCAGACTCCCTGTGGATAAGTTACTTAGCGACACCCTGACCCTGGACCAGATCAACGACGGCTTCGAGAAGCTGGCGGCAGGCAAGGCGGTACGGCAGATCATACTGTTCGATTGATCCTCTGCGTCCAGCCGGTGGCCGCGCCGCTCAAGATGATGCAGGGCTCCGGCTCCCCGGTGAACCCAGTCGCCATCAAGTGAAGTGAAACGAAAACCGGGCCTTGGCAGGCCCGGTTTTCGTTTTATCGTTTTCATACTGTACGACTGCGCCTTCACTCTGTCTTGGCCACCGGCTTCTCGCGCTCGATGGCCCTGGCCAGCGCCGGGCGCGACATGCAGCGCTGCCGGTAGTCGTTGAGCCCTTCCGGCAGGCGGTGCTTGAACTGCACGCCCCAGCTCAGGGTGTGGGCCAGCAGCACGTCCGCCACGCTGAACCGATCCCCGACCAGCCAGCCCCCGCCGTCGAAACGACGCTGCAACGCACCCAGCGCACGCTGGAACTCCCAGGCCGCGGTCGGCAGTACCGCCGGTACCCGCTGCTCCTGCGGCAGGGCGAACTTGTGCTTGGCCTGGGTCCATAACGGCTGCTCCAGTTCGCTCACGACGAAGCTCATCCACTGGTCGACCCGGGCCCGCCCCTCTATCGAAGCTGGCAGCAGGCCATCCGGCTCGCCATGACGCTCGGCCAGGTAGCGACAGATTGCCGTGGACTCGAACAGCGTCAGCTCGCCGTCCTGAAGCACCGGCACCTTGCCGTCGGGATGCCGTGCCAGGTGCGCTTCACCCTGCCCCTCGCCAGCCATCATGTCGACAGAATGATAGTCGTACTCGACCCCTAGCTCCTCCAGAGTCCAGGCGGCCCGCAGCGAGCGGGAGTTGGGAAAGCCAAAGAGAGTGATCATTTTCTTCCTCCACTGAATGTGTCGTGGGACTGGGAAATTTTGAAGACGCACTAAAGTTGCCTTTGCTTGCGCCGATAGATACGCCGGATCATCAAAAAACGAACGTACGTTTGAAACATTTGGCAAGGGAACTCACGATGAACTTTAGCAAAAAATGTTGCACAGCATTGGCCATCATGGCCTCGGCCGCCGGCAGTGCTCAAGTAGTGGCTGCGCCCGACATTCGCGTCAGCGGTTTCGGCACGCTCGGCTATGTCACCACCGATACCGATAATGCCGAATTCCGTAGCAGCCTGCGCCAGCACAAGGGCGCAACCGAGTCCAATGGGGACTGGGGGGTGGATAGTCGCCTGGGCCTGCAGGCCAATGCCACCTTCAACGACACCTTCTCGGCCGTTGCACAGGGCTACATCAGCCGTCGCGATGGCGACTCATCGCCCGACCTCGAATGGCTGTTCCTGCAGGCTGACGTACTGGATGGGACCAGCCTGAGAGCCGGGCGCATGCTCGTGCCCACCTTTTTTCTCTCCGATTTTCGCCACGTCGGATACGCCCAACACTGGTTGCGTACACCGGTCGAAGTCTATGGCACCTTTCTAAACACCTCCTTTGATGGCCTGCAGAGTGTCTCTCGCTTTTCGATAGGCGACTACAACGCCACCCTCCAGCTGTCCGGGGGTCAGGCTACCGGCAACAAGAAATACTTCATGATTGGCGAGCGATTCAGCGAAACCGATGAGCAGAGCGACAGCATTTATTCAGCAAACTTCTCTCTGCAGAGGGGCGACTGGACCGGGCGCCTCGGCTACACCCATATGCGGGATGTCGAAATCCTAAGCATGGGCCAAGTCTTCCATAGCGGAAACGACGATTTCTACAGTGCCGGCCTTCAATACGACAATGGCAGTCTGCTCGCCATGTCCGAATATATCTGGCGGCGCTGGGATGCCAGCGGTGAACAAGATGGCATCCTGGACAGTGAAGCCTTCTACCTCACCGCCGGCTATCGCTTGGGTAACGTCATGCCGTACGTCACCTATTCGGAATTCTCTCCTCAAGGTGAAGGCTATCCCAGCACCCTGGATACCCGCAGAACCACAGCGCTTGGCGCTCGCTGGGATGTGGCCAGAAACTTTGCTGTAAAGGCTCAGGTTGAAGAAGTGAGTGGCGGTGTCGGCGACCAGTTCCTGGCCGATCCCATACACCAGATGCGCCAGCCTACCACCCAGGTATACAGCATCGCCCTCGACTTCATCTTTTAAGGAGCTGACATGAAAACCAGTAAAGCCATTGTCGTTGCCTTCCTGCTCTTCGCCTTCTCCACTGTTGCCGTTGCCGCGGAGCTGGTGGTGATCGGGCATCCTTCCGCGTCGTCCTTGAGCAAGGCCCAGGTGGCAGACATCTATCTGGGCAAGACTAGCAGCGGCACGCTCTATGACCTGCCCGAGAACAGCACCCTCTACGCATCGTTCTATGAGCAGGCAACCGGTCGCAACGTCTCTCAGGTGAAATCGACCTGGGCACGGATCGTCTTCTCGGGCCAGGCCCAGGCTCCCACGCAGTTGCCTGACTCAAGCGCCGTAAAGCGTGCCGTAGCAGAGGATCCTCGTGCTATCGGCTATATAGAAAAATCAGCCCTTGATTCAACGGTCAAAGTGCTTCTCGACCTGAATTGATGGATGCTCACCGGCCCAGCCAGGGCCGGTTTTTTCATTCATAAGCATGAGGCTTATTATGAAAATACGCACAAAGATATGGATGCTGCCACTCAGCGCCGCCCTGATCTTCATGGTGGGCATCAGCTTCAGCTTCCTTGTGGGAACCAACACCTCTTCGGCCATAGAGCGCCTCAGGGATATTGACAACCCTTACATGCTGGAAATCAATCAGATCGATCGGCACATCGACGCTTTCCGCACCCAGCTTCAGGCAGCCGCCGCAGAGGGAGACATTGACTCCCTTGATCTGGTCGAGGCACTGAACCGGCAGGTATTCCATCATATTCAGAACGTCGCCGAGATAGCCGAAAAACAGGATATCGCCATCCAGATCAGGGCGAATTATGACGAATACCAGTCCGCCGCTCTCGGGGCCACCCGCGCCATGCTGGGGGTAGGTGAACTCGGCAATCAAATTAGTGAAATGCAGGCTTCTCAATCCAGCCTGACCGAATTGGTTGATTCGGAAATGGCCAATGCCATGCAGGCTACGCTGGATCGCCAGGCTGAAGCAGACCGCGGCATCACTACGTCCCTGCTGGTCAATCTGCTCACCGGTCTGGCAGTACTCATGGTACTGGGGTTGGCCTCTTACCTCGTGATCAATGCCGTCTGGCGAGAGCTCGGCGATGAGCCGGACAATCTCCGCAAGGCGATGAAGCGAGTCACCGAGGGCGATCTCAGCACCGAGTTCAAGGTAGCGAAGAACGACCGGGATTCGCTGAACATGAGCGTCCGGCAAATGGTTCTCACCCTGCGGGAGATCATTGGCCAGATACGACAGTCCACCGAATCGATCAGCGTGGCTTCCAGTGAGATTGCTTCGGGCAACCACGACCTCAGCACCCGTACAGAGACCACGGCCGACAATTTGCAGCGTACGGCAGCTGCCACGGAACAACTGACCGTGACCGTTGGCCAAACCGCAGACTCCGCTCGCCAGGCAGACCAGTTGGCCTCCACGGCGGCGGGTGCTGCAGCGCGTGGCGGAGAGATCGTCGATCAGGTAGTGGCCAACATGGGAGAGATCGAAGCATCGTCACAGAAGATCACCGAAATTATCGGGGTCATCGATGCCATCGCCTTTCAGACCAACATACTGGCACTCAATGCTTCGGTAGAAGCTGCCCGAGCCGGCGAGCATGGCCGCGGTTTCGCGGTGGTCGCCGGAGAAGTGCAGCTACTGGCCCGCCGCAGTGCCGAGGCCGCCAATGAAATCAAGGCACTGATCGGCAGTTCCAGCGAAAAGGTTGTGAGCGGAACCCGGTTGGTAAAAGACACCGGTGAGGCCATGAATGAAATCGTCATGGGAGTTCAGCGTGTCACCGACATCATCGGCGAAATCAGCGCTGCCACCAGCGAACAGTCGTCTGGGCTCACATCAGTCAACGACTCGGTTGCCGAGCTGGACGATATGACGCAGCAGAATGCCGCCCTGGTACAGGAGTCCGCTGCCGCCGCAGCGAGCCTGAGCGACCAAGCGGAAAGGCTCTCCCACGTAGTCGCGGCCTTCCGCCTGGGTCAAGATGATGGCGACGAGCAGGAGGCTGCTCCTATGCCAAGGAACTCATGGGAGAGTGTCGAAGCCATCCAGGAGCCAGGGGGGTTCGACAGGCTGCCAGCTCCGGCCTGACGGCCACTCAACCGGGAGAGGCACCGGCAGCGGGCTTGCCAACAACCGGCTTCGTCGGGTTGCAGAGCCCGTGCCCGGTGCCGATAGCGCCGGGCCCCAGCATGCCCTGCTCTGCCAATCACTGTGCCACTTTGCTCCCCACCCTCAGCCGCTCCAGCCGCGCATAGAGATATTCGGTGAAGAAGCCGTGCATCAGGAAGCGCTGGCCCAGGTTCCAGGGGCCGACCAGGTAGTGGGGATACTTGTTGTAGGCCATCTCCGCCAGGCTCGGGTCGCCGATCAGTTGGCCGATGCGGATGGCGATCGACTGGTCGAGGTTGAAGCCATTGATGGCATCGCGATACTCCTCGCGGGTCAGCAGCAGGCAGAACAGGCACATGAACAGGGCGTGGGCGCTTTCGAAGTCCAGCACCTGGGTGCGCCGTCGCGGCAGTTCGAAGGCGTCATCCTCCAGCGGGCGCCAGTGCGTCCAGTCGATGGCCTCCGGCGCCAGCGGTGTCGGGCGCTGCTGCCAGTGGCCCATCTCCTCGATCACCCGGAACAGCTCCTGGTCGTGCTTGACGAAGCTGGCGTCGAGCATGTCGTCGATACGCCGGGGGTAGAGCCCCAGGGGCTCGACCGTCACCTCCGGGCTGTTGTCGATGAGGAAGTTGAGGATATTGGACTCGGTGGCGAAGTGGCGCAGGATCAGCTGGTTGGCGCTGGGGCTGACGAAGTGGGTGCAGAACCAGCAGATCAGCCGCTGCAGCAGGCCATGGGCGCGGAACTGGGGCAGCGGCAGGCGCTTCACGAACCAGATCAGATGCAGCAGCATCGCCAGCAGGAACTGCAGCAGCGGGCGCAGCGACCAGCGCGTCGGGCTCTCGATGTCATTCAGCCATAGCCGCACCGCCTCGGGCTGAATCGGCAGGGAGTCGTCGAACTCCAGCGCTCGAAGAAAGGGGCTGCGTGGCCTGTGCCGGGCATCAGCCATGGTCGACCTCCTCCAGCTGCAGGGCGTAGAGCCGCGCCACCACCCGCGCGGTGCGCAGGATCGACTGCTGCTCTTCCGGCGTGCGACACACCCGGTCGATCAGCGAGTAGAGCTTGTCCAGGTGGGCGTCGTCGTTCTCGCCGTGATAGCGCATGAAGCGGGTATAACGGCCGTCGCCATCGGTGGCCTCGTCGATCCGCCGGGCCCAGTCGCCGGCCATCTTCTGCCCCAGCCCTTCGATGATCCACATGGCGCCGATCAGGTCGACGGGGTTGGGCTGGCTGGCGCGGTACATCATGAAGGCATGCAGCGCTTCGCTGCCGGCATTGCGCTGCGCTTCGCGGATCTCGCCCGGCTCGCCGCCCGCCGCCACGAAATCCGCCTCCAGCATCTCGTAGTCGCGATGCTCCTCCTTGGCGTGGCCGATCACCTCCGAGCGCACGTCGGCGTAGTCCCGCTCGAAGCTCGAGGCGCCCCGGGTGATCCAGCGCGCCCCTTCGATCACCTGCTGGCGCAGGTGCAGCAGCAGATTGCGATAGTCCTCCCGGGTAAACCGGCCGCGCTCCAGGCGCTGAATGACCGGCACCCGGCCCAGCTGGCGCTCGAAATCGAACCAGACGCGCATCAGTCCCTGCAGGCACTCCTGGCCCAGTTGGGTAGTGACCTTGCTTTCCATGGCTATTCCTCCACGACCGTCAGTTGCATGTAGACGTTATTGAAGCGACCGCTTTCCGGCACCATGCAGAGGATGGTGTCGCCGGTCTCGTAGGCCTGGGTACGGCGGAATTCGTCGAGCATGATGAACAGCGAAGCGCAGCCGGTGTTTCCCCGGGTATAGAGGTTCGTGTACCACTTCTCTTCGGCAATGGCCGCGCCGGCCTGGGTCAACATGTCGAATATCCTGCCGCGGAAATAGTGCGACGAGTAATGGCAGAGCACGTGATCGACGCGCTCGACCTCGACCCGCTTTTCGTCGATCAAGCGCAGCAGCCCATCCACCCCAAGCTTGACGATGTTGTCGAGCAACCGAACGTCCTGGCGAATCAGCAGAGCACCGGCGGCCTCCGCCTCGCCATAGGTGGGGAAGTCCTGCCAGCTTCTCTCATCGCCGCTGGCCGGCCGTCCGACGCTCATGCACACCGGATAGGCATCGGCATGGGAAATGCCACGAATCCAGTCGATGCGAAAACAGCGCCGTCGCGGCGCGTTTTCCAGCAGCAGCGCCCCTGCGCCGTCCGAGAGCATCCAGCGCAGGAACTCGGCATTGAAATCGACCTGCTGCGCGACAGCCTCGTAACGGCTGGCCTTGAACAGCCGTGACGCCAGCTCGCTGGCGATCACCAGGGCATTGCCGTGCTCCCCGGCCTTCAAGCCGGTGTAGGCAGCCTTGAGCGCCATCATGCTGCTGGAGCAGATGCCGTGGCTGCTGTGCAGCTCCACGCCGGCAACGCCCAGCTCCGCCTGAACCATGCTGCCGAACCCCGGCAGCACGAGATCGCCCTGGCTGGTGGCCACGCTGAGCATGTCGAGCCGCGCCTTGCTCAGGTAGCTCTGGTCGAGGCAGGCCTGCCCCGCCCGGGCGGCCATCTCACCGTTGCTGATCAGGGTGTTGTGGTCGGCGTCGATGGCATAGTGCCGCTGGAGGATGCCGTTGGACTGCAGGATACGGCGCTTCAGGCGACTCGGCTTGCCATGCACCATGCCGAGAACCGCCTCGATCCGCTCGTTGCCCACGGGCTCGCCCGGCAGGTAGTGGCCGGTGCTGGTGATATAGACACTCATGCGGGCTCTCCCCTGTTCTTCAGGTAATGGCGCAGGCAACGCAGGTTCTCTTCCATGTAGGGCGCAATGCACAGCAGCCCCATGAAAGTCAGGTAATAGGGCAGGTAGCGCTCCCCGCCGTGGGGTACATCCACCCGAACCAGCTGCATCTGGCCCTGCCAGTTGAAGGAGATCAGATCCAGCAGGACCGGCCAGTTGATCACCAGGATCATCGCCAGCATGTAGAGCGGCAGGCTGCCCAGATAGGTGTGGGCATGCATTTCCCAGATACTGATATGCCGTCGCGGCGCAGCGAAGTGAACGTCCCAGTGGGCTACCGCTTCATGCAGCACCCAGGCAAGAAGGCAGATCAGCAGGACCAGGACATTGATGCGGTAAAGCAGGCACATGAGGATGGGAATGCCCACCTGAATGCCCATGACCGAGTGCATCAGGCTTTCCTTCAGCCCGGAATTTTCCTGGATGCGCGTGGCCCGATGACAGCACCAGTCGACGAAGCCGGCAATGCCCCATAGCGGCAGGAAAACGTAGAGCAGGACATGGATCAGCAGCGTGTGGGTATCCATGGCAATTCCTCTGTTTCAGCGTCTTTCACGACACTCTTGCAAGGCGCTGGCGTTTCGTGGAAGATGTTAGGAAACACTGTTCGATAACTATATTAACCAAGTGCCCTGTATTTGCAAGGGCCAATCGAATGGAAACCAAACGCCATGACACAGAGGCCTCAGGCATTGGACTCGACAACGATAAACGACGGCGAACCTCAGGCCGCCCGGGATCGCTATCCCGATGCCCTGCGCGCCGGTGCGCTGCTGGTCGTCGTGTTCGGCCACTGGATCGCGACGCTGCCCCGGCTCGACAACGGCCTGATGACTACCACCGATCACCTGTTGCTGGTGTGGACGGGCGCCGGCGTACTCACCTGGGTATTGCAGGTGGTCCCCCTGTTCGTGTTCGTCTCGGCCGCGGTCAGTGCCGACGGTGCCCAGCGCCGGTTGGAACAGGGCCATCGCCAGCTGCACTGGTGGGCAGGCCGGGCGCTTGGCCTGGCGCGCCCCACCGTGACCTACCTGGCGGTGCTGGTGGCCTTCGTCATCGTCGCCGCCTACACCGGGGGGCGCCTGCTCGGCCCCCTCAACCACTCGCTGACCGTCCATCTCTGGTTCCTGATGATGCTGCTGGGGGTGCAGGCGCTGCTGCCGTTCAGCGTCTGGGCCGACCGCCGCTGGGGGCTCAAGGCCGTGGCGGGGCTGCTAGTGCTTGCCGCCCTGGTGGATCTCCTGCGCGCCGGCATCACTGCCCCCGGCGAGTTGCTGGAGCTGGGCACTCGCGTCACCGCCAACGGCGGCGGCATCGGCTGGCTCAATGCCATTCTCGTCTGGCTGTTGCCGCAGCAGCTCGGCATCGCCTGGAAGCGGGGCCGCTTCTCCGGCCTGGGCTGCGGCCTCGCCCTGCTGCTGTTCGGGCTGCTGTGGCTGGCAGCCGCGGTGGCGTCGGGCTACCCCGTCGCCATGGTGGACGGTGAATTCGGCGTGCCCAGCAACCTGCTTCCGCCCACCCTGGCCCTGGTGGGCGTGATGTGGGTGCAGGTCGGCGTCGTACTGACTTGTGAAGGCCCCATGCGCCGCCTGCTGGAGCGCCGCCGAGTCGACAGGGTGGTGACTATCCTCGGCGCCCTGGGCATGCCGCTCTACCTCTGGCACAAGCTGGCCGAGCTGCCGGCAGCCTGGCTGGGCGAGCGACTCGGCCTGCCCATCGACGCCGGCATACCGGGCGAGGTCGGCTTCTGGCTCGGCCGCCTGTTGTGGCTCCTGCTGTGCATCGTCGCTGTCGCCCCGGTCATGGTCGCCGTGGTGTCCTTCGAGATGAGCCGCAAGCGCGACGTGGTCTCCGCCACCGGCACCTCGGCGATTCTGACCGGTGGGGCCGCACTACTCGGCGGCATCATCGCCAGCCTGGCCCTCGGCGCCCTGCCCGGCGCCCTCTTCGGCCTGGCCGGCGTAGCGGCCGCCTCCTGGCTGCTGCGCGCCCACCCGCAGCCGATAGGAGAGCCACTGGGACGCCATTGAGCCGAGTAACAGGAAGTGGAACCGAAGGCCTTGTAAGCTATTTCTTACAAATTTTAGCGGCAATGTCTTACACACCACTTGCCGCAGGTTAACGTCACAGGCTAGCTCGAGTGTGACAGTAGAGGCGTACTGAGCACGGAGGCTCAGCCAGGGATGAACGAGTCAGGAATACTCGACTATCCAAGGATGCTCGGGGTGGAAGGATACCCGAGGTGGATGTAAGGAAGCGAAGATCCAGCCCGGCCGAAAGGCCGGGCTTTTTTGTTTACCGTCTCTGGCTGATCTCGTCGCTACCCATTCGTAGCATTAAATCGACGTTTTCTTACAGGATTCATTATCACAGGTTAATTCGGTATCGGCTCGGGGCTGCTACTTTTTATGTACAGGGTAAGGGAAAGCCCTCACGGAAGGCCGAGCGACGGAACGCTCAGATACCAAGGAGGCTTGGGAAGGATTCCCAAGGTAGGTTGACAAGGGAGCGTCAAGGACTCGCCCGGCCCCAGCGGCCGGGCTTTTTTCTTGGATTGAATTGCGCCAGAACGGCTCCTGCTCAGGGGTAGCGCCCCTCTCTTGAAAAATGTTACCTATGCTCTCGAAGAACGTTAACTGTTCGCAGCACTCCAGCACTCAAACAAGATCGCGCGGGATTTTCTCGTCCCAACTCTTGGAAAATACCCGGCTATCGCCCTCAAAGGCATCAAGTGTCGCTCGCAGACGAAAGCTTTGAGCGTCAGACGTCATTAATGTGCGAGTCACACTGCGTACTTCCCAGCCGCCGCGTCGGAAAGTACGCTCCCACTCGGTCCAGCCACTCACGCTGTCGTAATTGCCGTAGGCATAGGTATAGCGCTCGACGACCCGTGCCGAGAGTTCCAGCTCGATGTCATCGAGACGAAAGGTGCCTTGGTCATTGATGACTTCGAGTGTGGTCTGGTCATTGGCCAGGTCACGTATCACTCGCCACGCCTCCTGGCTCGGCTGTATCACGCTAACCGCCAGAGGCGGTGCTGCCTCCGGCGAGCTAAATGGGGGCAGTGCCGCTTCTTCCCGGGGCTGGGGCTCACGGCATGGCAGAATCAGCAGGCACCCGGCAGGATGCACTGTCAGCCTGACAGGCACAGGAGACGGCCAGGCCAGCGGCCAGTAACTTGTCGAAAGCGAGAGGCGTATCGCGTTGCCCACGGGAAACTTCTGCGCGATGTGTTTAAGCGGGATGCGCACGCGATAACGCTTGCCCGGTTCCAAGGCCTGGGGAAACTCGTCACTGTCACGGTGGGTCAGGTTCAGCAGGCCATAGGAAATCCGGGTCGCCTTATCGTCATCGGCAATATCGCTGAGCCGTAGCGCCACCATCGCCACCGGCTGATCGGCTTCGATCTCGAGCTCGACAATGGGTTGTCCGCAAATCTCGATGTCCTGTTCGAGCCGTGCCGTCTGGAAAATCAGCGAGCCGCCGTCCTCGTCGCGTTGATCGTGAGGCAGGTCCGGCGGAGCATTGTAGGAGCACCACTTGCCAGCATACAGCCCTACAGACAGCGGCGAACGAACGGAAAGAGGAGCATCGTCGCCCGATACGCAAGCCGAGGAACTCGGGGGGTCCGGCAGCAAATCATGACCACTGGTGAAACGGAAGTGCTTCGGTTCGATCCGCGGTGATGGCCAGCTCGGTTCGGCAACCCAGCGCCCCGGCCGTACCTCGTAGCGGGCCGACGGCGGAACCGATTCCTGCATCCATACGCGCAGCATCGGCTCGTCCATGATGCCCGTTTCTTTGCCCTTCAACCAATAGTCCCACCAGCGTAGTGATTCCTGCAAAAAACCGATGGCCGGGCCCGGAACACCATGATACGGATACATGTGCGCCCAGGGGCCAACCAGGCCCTTGCGTGGCACGTCGAGCCCCGCGAGCAACCGAAACACGGCGTTGCAATATCCGTCTGCCCAGCCGCTGATGGCATAGACGGGGCAGCGAATGCGTGAGAAGTCCTCGCAAACCGAGCCATGCTTCCAGTAGTCGTCGCGACGCTGATGCTGCAGCCAGGTAGCCAGCCAGAGCCCACTATGCTCAAGGCGCTCCAGCCACATGTCCCGCCAACGCTCACCAACCAACAGCGGGTCGGGTGGGCAGGTATTGCCATCGAACATGGTCGAGGCCCATGACAGGTTATCGCCAAGCAGGCAGCCACCCATGTGGTGGACATCATCGGCGTAGCGATCGTCGGTCGAGCACAGCGTGATGACGGCCTTCAGCTCGGGCGGCTGCATTGCCGCAATTTGCAGGCCGTTGAACCCGCCCCAGGAGATGCCGATCATGCCGACATCACCGGTACACCAGGATTGCTGACCCAGCCAGTGCAGGATTTCGACGCCATCGTCCAGTTCCTGCTTCAGGTATTCGTCGGTCAGCACGCCGTCCGATTCGCCACTGCCACGTATGTCTACACGAACCCCGGCGTAGCCGTGGCCGGCCCAGTAAGCGTGCGTCTGTGCGTCACGCATCGCCGTCAGGTCTCGTTTGCGATAAGGCAGGTATTCGAGGATTGCCGGTACCGGATCACTCTCGGCATCCACCGGTCGCCAGATACGAATGGCCAGCCGACAGCCATCGGCCAGCGTGATCCAACCTTCCTCATCCTGCACGTCGCGGGGAAAATCGCTGACGATATGCATGACCCTGCTCCCATTTTTGTAATCGGGTTTCTTACATTCATTCCCACGACTAGAGCACGTCAGCCGACGATGTCCTCGAACGCAAAATTAAGCTGCTCGGCAAGGCGTGCGTAGTTCTCTTCCAGTGCGAGATCGTCGTCTGCCCCCATCCACACGTAAGCCAGGGCGTAGCTGTAGCTGTCTTGCTCAGGTAGGGATGACAAGCGCATGCCGATCTCGACCTGTACCGTGATCATGGTGCCGGGAAAGGCTTGCTGCAGTGTCTCGATTTCCTCGGCACTCGGTACCCGGCTGACGGTGGCGTCGACGAAGAACACCCGATAGAAGAATTTCGCTGCAACCTTGAATGCCCCTTGACGGTAAGGCATGTCTGGCAACTGTCCCAGAGCCAGGTCCACCGTCACTTGCTGATGGCTGACCCCATCGACCTTTTCGAAAAGGTCGCAGTGTGACTGTGCAATACGGGTATTGATCTCCAGCAGCCAAATGCGATCTTGAACTTCATCCCAGAAGTATTCGACGTTGAAGGCCGCATTATCGTATCCGATATGGGCCATCACTTGGCGAGTCAGTTCCTGCATCTTTGCCTGAATGTGAGAGGGTAGACGGGACGGGTAGCGATAATAGAAAAAACTCAGCACTTGCGGATAGCGAATCGAATCGACAATGGCATAAGGGGTAACATCACCTTGGAAGACGTATCCCTCGACCGTACATTGCCACCCACCGATAATCTCTTCAGCCATGCAGTGGCCACCATCGACAGAGCGCACTTCGCCAGGCAAGCTGGCTTGCTCAAGCACATAATTGAAAGGCTCTGAAATCGTGCCAATGCCTTCACACAATTGCGATACGGCATGGGCGAAGTCCTCGGGACTATCAATGCGGAAGCCAAGTCGCGACCCTGAAGACTTGATGGGTTTCACGAAAAAGGGGAAATAAAGCCCAGCCTCTCCAATATGCTGTAATGCCTGGCTGTCGAAGGGATCAAAAACGGTAAAGCGCGGAATATAATCGGCAATCACCTCATGTTGAACGAGTCGACTCCAATACTTGTGCTCGCATTTTAGCAAACTCTCGAGACTGGTAGAGCGCGTACCAAATCGCTTGCAGAGCAGCGGCAGCATGGTCGAGACGGGGAAATCCATGTAGCCAACGATGGCATCAATAGGCTCACTGAATCCTTTCAGTTGAGTTTCGGCCCTGTCCAGCATGTCTTCGATAGGAAAAACTTCCGTATCGTTGACCTCCATTGGGTCGATCACACCATGAAACCGATAATTCTCAGCCCCACGTAAGTGATTGAGTCGTTTGCAATTATAATCATCCATCCCGACAACAAAAATATTCCGTTCGCTCATGATCGCCTCCTGGCGCAAGCTCGGCTGTCGTAGTCCTCGCAGCCGCGGTGCAACGGGTAGCAGGCAGGGTATGGCCATTGCCGTCCTGACCCACGGGACTGGCATGGGGGAAGGCCGCTTATCAAAGCATAGCGGTTAATTGTTGCTGCGCTGGGGCAATACGCGATAGAGCAGAAATTTCACTACTCCACAGCTGGGGTCTAGTCCTACCGGGGAATCGCTATAAACATGGCTAAGGCGGTTTTCGGCTGTTATAAGTGAAGAGACGGGTTAAAGCATCACGCGATACGCCATTACCAGCACCGGTAATGATTCAGCGTTCCTCAAGAGCGTCGCTGGGCGGCGAATGGGATATGGCTTCACACTACCCCACCATTTCCGGCCACATCGTGGCCATTGGCGGTGCCGAGGACAAGACTTCCGAACTCGCCATCCTGCGACGAGTTTTCGAGCTTGCCCCCAAAGACAATGCCGAAGTCGCCATCATCGCCACGGCCAGCAGCATTCCTGAACAGCTCCTGCCCTGCTATGAAGCGGCTTTTACTCGCCTGGGCGCAAGCCAGGTCCATGCGCTGGAAATCCAGGATCGCCAACAAGCCGCCGACCCCGAGACTGTCCGACTTATTCAACGAAGTGGCGTGATTTTCTTGACCGGGGGCGATCAGCTTCGCCTGACCAATATTTTTGGCGGCACCGCCACCCTGCGGGCGATTCGCGAAAGCCTTAGGGCCGGCGCCGTAGTAGCAGGGACAAGTGCAGGCGCTGCAGCCATGCCAAGCACCATGATCTACAACGGTGCGGCAGCAGACGCCTTGCGCAAAGGGGCGGTCAACATGAGCTTCGGGCTGGGCATCGTTCGCGGGATGGTCATCGACAGCCACTTTCTCGAGCGGGGTCGATTCACGCGTCTCATGGAAGTGGGTGCCAGCAACCCGGAGCAGTTGGGCGTCGGCATTGGAGAGAATGCAGCGGTCATTGTTCATCCGAACCGCATTCTGGAAGCCATCGGGCCGGGGCACGTCATCATCATCGACAGCCGGGATCTGGCGAGCTCCAATATTGCGGAATTGGCGATGGGCGAGCCGGTTGCCGTCGAGCACATGATCCTGCACGCCATGGTCAGTGGCCATGGATACGATATCGATTCACGACGCTATCTCGTCGCTGAGGAACTCAGCGCCATCCTGGCAGGGAGCCATGGGAATGAACATACTTGAACATCGGGCGCTGCGCGGTCCGAATTACTACAGCCGCTATCCGGCTATCTTCCTGCGCCTGGACATCGGTGAACTCGAGGAGCGGCCAAGCGATACCGTTCCCGGCATCACAGAACGCATCACCGAACTCCTGCCGACCCTGTACGAGCACCGGTGCTCGGTCGGACGTGCCGGCGGGTTTCTGGAACGACTCGTCCGGGGCACCTGGGCCGGCCACGTCGTAGAGCATGTCGCAATTGAACTGCAGAACTTGATCGGCTTTTCGGTGGGCTACGGCAAGACGGTCGATTCCTACGAAACCGGAATCTATAACGTCGTCTATCGCTACCGGGACGAGGCCTGCGGCCTGGCGGCCGGGGTGGAAGCCATTGATATCGTCACACGGCTCTTCAATGGCGACGAGATCGATATCCCCACGGTGGTATCCCGCCTCAAGCAGGTGCGAGACGCGCATATGCTGGGGCCATCCTCGGCATCGATCGTGGATGCCGCCAAGCGCCGAGGGATTCCCTGGGCTCGCCTTGACCAGAGCAGCAGCTATGTCCAATTGGGACACGGCTGCCGTCAGCAACGAATCCAGGCAACGGTGACTTGCCGCACAAGCCTGATAAGCCACGGCATCGCCGATGACAAGCACTGGACCAAGCAAGTGCTCGGCGAGGCCGGGATTCCCGTGCCGCATGGGCACATTTGCCATTCGATCGATGAGGCGCTCGAGGCCGCTCTCGATCTCGGCTACCCCGTTGTCGTAAAGCCGCTGATCGGCAATCACGGCCGCGGTGTCAGCACGGACATCACCAACGAAGCGGCACTGCGGGAAGCGTTCACCATTGCCTCCCGCCACAATTCGACGGTCATGGTCGAGAACTTCATCAAAGGAGAGGATCACAGGCTGCTAGTGATCGACGGCAAGCTCGCCGCCGCCGCCAGGCGTCGCCCGGCCCATGTGATCGGCGATGGTCAGACGACACTGCAGGCGCTGATAGACAGGGAGAACCGGGACCCGCGTCGCGGTATCGGCCATGAAAACCTGCTGACACAGATTCAGCTGGACGAACATTCCCATCGGCTGATAGCACAGCAGAATCTTACCTTGGAGAGCGTCATCGCGACAGGCGAGGTCATCTATCTGAAGTCGACGGCGAACCTGAGCACCGGGGGAACTGCAACGGATGTCACCGAGGATGTTCACCCTGAAGTGAAATACGCAGCAGAGCGCATCGCCCGCCTGGTCGGACTCGATATCATCGGGATCGACCTGCTCGCCGAGACTCTGACGGTGCCCTTGGAGGAGCAGTCTGCCGCAGTGGTCGAAGTCAACGCGGGTCCGGGATTTCGCATGCACCTTTCACCGACCCATGGCACGGGCCGGGATGTCGGTCATCATGTCATCGAGATGCTATTTCCAGATAAAGAAGACACCGGTCGCATACCCATTGTTGCGGTGACCGGAACCAACGGAAAAACGACAACGGTACGTTTGATCTCTCACCTGCTCCGTCAGGCGGGAGGCTGTGTCGGCACGGCCTGCACTGGGGCCATAGAGATCGACAACCACGTCATCATGCGGGGAGATTACAGCGGACCACAGGCGGCCGTGACCGTTCTGCGCGAGCCAACCGTCGAGTATGCCGTGTTGGAAGTGGCGCGGGGCGGCATCATGCGTCGCGGGTTGGGTTTCGATGAATGCCAGGTCGGCGTGCTGCTGAATATTGAGAGCGATCATCTCGGGGAAAACGACATCCATACCCTGGATGAGCTGGCGCGTTGCAAGACCGTGGTGATCGACGCGGTCCACCAGGAAGGGACGGCCGTGCTCAATGCCGATGATCCGCGTGTGCTGGCAAGCAGGGAATGGGCCAGAGGGAAGGTGATCTACTTCTCCCTGGATTCCGACTCAGAGCCTGTCCGTGAGCATGTGCAAGACCATGGAGTCGCATTCACGGTTCATGACGAGTGCATCGTGATGCGCCAAGGGAATGTCGAAGCCTCCATCATCTCGGTAGGGGATACCCCGATTACCTTCGAAGGCCATGCCCGTTTCAATGTTGCCAATGCCCTGGCCGCCAGCGCCGCAGCCTACGCGCTGGGGCTGAGCATTGCCGATATCCAACTGGGCCTGCAGACGTTTCACCCGACGCCGGGGCAGAATCCGGGACGCACCAATTTTATCGACGCCGGGGACATAAAAGTGCTGATCGACTACGGCCATAACGTGCCGGCGCTGAAAGCCCTGAGCGAACTCGTCAGCCGTATCCCTGCTCAGCGGCGCATCAGCGTGGCCAGCGCCCCGGGTAATCGTCGTGATGAAGACCTTTATGCCCTGGGAGCTCAGTTGGCCAGCATGCATGACATCGTCTTGCTTTGTGAAACGGCGCCTCGGGGCCGCCCCGTCGGTGAAACCGTCGGCCTGCTGCGCGCTGGGGCAGAATCGGAGTCTGGCACCTGCCGCGTCGAGGTAATCATGGACGAACGTCACGCCGTCGACAGAGCGTTCGACGAGGCCAGGGAGGGCGATCTACTGGTTCTACTGATCGAGGATATCGAGAGTGCCACCGAACGCCTGCGCGGGCGGCGGTTCTTGCCGGATACCCCAACCGCGGATAGCGACGCAGGTGGACGAACATGATACCCAGCGATGTATGTAAAGCCGGGCTCATGACGCTATTGCGCGTCGGTGGTATTAACTCGCCCGAACGGCTCGAGCAAACCGACATCCTCATGGCAGGGGGGAGAATCACAGCCCTGGGACGCGATCTCGACACCCCCAGGGGCTGGCCTATCCATGTGGTGGACGCGCATCATCTTATCGCCGTCCCCGCCTTCATCGACCAGCATGTGCATGTCACCGGGGGCGGCGGCGAAGGCGGTTGCGGTACCCGCTGCCCGGAAATTACGGCCCGGGAAATCGCGTCGATGGGAATTGGCACGGTGGTGGGTGTGCTTGGCACCGACAGCATCAGCCGCTCCCCGGCAGACCTGCTGGCCAAGGTGCGTGGGCTTGGTGCCGAAGGCATATCGGCCTTCATGTATACCGGTGCGTACCGCGTTCCGCCCCCCACGCTGACCGGCGACATTCAACGCGACCTGGCGTGGATTCCTGAAGTCATAGGCCTCGGCGAAATCGCCATCTCGGACCATCGATCTAGCCAGCCACGCCAGGATGAAATCGAACGTATTGTCAGTGATACACGCATCGGTGCCATGCTGGCCGGCAAACGGGGTATCTGCCATTTCCATATCGGTGACGGAAAGCGGGGACTCGAACCGCTGCGCAGATTGCTATCCGAGACCGAAATTCCCGCCGATCAAGTGATCCCAACCCATGTAAATCGCTATCCTGCACTGCTCGAGGAAGCCGCGGACTATGCACTAGCATTCAATGCAACTGTCGATGTCACTGCCTTTGAAGATGCCGGCGATGGCCTCTCCGGCTTTGATGCGGTATCTCGCTTATTGGCCCGCGGGGTTCCCCCCGAACTCATCACCATGAGCTCCGATTGCAATGGCAGCTTGCCAGAATTCGATACCAACGGGACGTACCTGGGGATGAAGGTGGCCAAGAACACGACACTGATTGCGGATTGGCAACGTCTCGTTCGTGAAGGTGTGCTGCCGCTCGAATCGGCCTTGGGCCTGATTTCCACGAACGTGGCCCGGGTACTCGGCTTACACGCCAGAAAGGGACGTATCGCTATCGGCTTCGACGCCGATGTAACGCTACTCGACAGCGAACTTCAGCCGCAACAGACGTTCGTGGCGGGGCAATGTGTCTATGACGTAAACACCACGGAATAGCTCGAGACAGCGTGCTGCCATGCCACCACATAAGAGAATGGGAGGCAGCTTCAGCTCCGGTCCGACGCTTCGGCAACCGCCGCGCTGCCCTACCTGGCTAATCACTCGCTAACCTTCCCGCTGCACCTTCTCACGCCGCGCGGCCTCCGCCGCAGTTGGCGGGTCCATGGCAAAATCCCCCGTTTTCACCGCGCCCTCGCGTATATACTTCGCGATCACAATGCCGTTGGGCGACACGCGACTGGCCGCAAGCTCGAACGCTGCTGGCTCCACCCCATCATCGAACAGCTTCTTGCCCTTCCCTAGCACGACGGGGAACGTGAACGTATTGATTTCATCGACGAGGTCGCTCTTCAGCAGCGTCTGGACCAGCGCAGTGCTGCCTTGGGTGAGAAGTGCCGGTCCGTCTTCCTGCTTCAGCCTGGCGACATCCGATGCCGCGTCACTGAGGGCCACCGACTCCTTCCAGGTCAAATCCAGGCCCTTTCGGGTCGCCACGTACTTCTTGATCGAATTGAAGGTTCTGGCGATGAAGTCATCAGGCCCTTCCTCCGCATACGGCCAGTGCGCGGCGAAGATCTCATACGTCTTGCGGCCAAGCAGCAGGTCGAACGGCTGACGGAACAGCTTATCCATCTCTTCTCCGAACACCTCGTCCACCAGCGGTGCGACCCAGCCGCCGTAGCGGAAGCCACCGGTCGGGTCTTCCTTCGGCCCGCCAGGCGCCTGCATGACGCCATCCAGTGAAACCATGGCGCCGACAATCACTTTACGCATCAACTCATCCTCCTGGTTTGCTTTCGCACCCAGTCGTCGAACGAGACACCACGCAATCGACAGTCCGGTAAACGCGCAGACTACCTTTCACGGTATTGCCGCTTGGCGCACCACCGCTGCTCAGGCCTCCGGCTGATGGCAAACGGCCTCGATGTTATGCCCATCCGGAGCGATGACGAAGGCCGCATAGTAGTTTGGATGATAGTGCGGACGCAGACCGGGAGCGCCGTTGTCCTTGCCACCCGCCTCCAAGGCTGCACGATAGAAGGCCTCGACCTGTTGACGAGTGTCAGCGACGAACGCGATGTGAAGCGGGGCAGGCTTCTCCTTGGCTTGATACAGACACAGCGAGGAATCGCCCCTTCCGCAAAGCTCCACACCGTATGACGGCTCACCTTCGGCCCCTCCCACCACGCCAAGCGGTTCGAGTGCTTTCAGGAAGAAGGCTTTACTTGCCGCATAGTCGCTGACGCCGAATTTGACATGATCAAACATACGCCCTCCGGACTGGTGGGCCGATGGGCCCGCTTTGCATAAACTGATCCTCACGACTTGCCCTAGCATCCAGTAGTCGTATGGGATACGACCTAATCGACAGCCCGCCCCCTTGATTGCCTAAGACAATTGCAGGAGGACACGTTAGCGCACGACAGGCGGAGACGGCGGTGGTTCGATAGCGACCACTTTCACCATGACGCGCCACCACACAAGAAAAGAACGTTGTTGGAGGTAGCTTTAGCTCGCGACCGCGGTGTTGGCCAACCTTGGAGAGAGCACCAGCAATAGCGCGGCACAGAAAGTGAGGAAATCAGCCGACTCGGCGGTCTCAATGACCAAGTGCAACGCCTGACCAATCAGGTATCGTGTTGCCATGCCCCATTGCTATCGCCACTTCACTGCTGAAGACCGAGACGCCATCATGATGATGCGAACTACCCACTCGACCCGGGCCATCGCCGCTCACTTGGGGCGCGCGCCAAGTACCGTGTCACGGGAGCTCGCTCGCCATACCGTCGATGCTAGCAGCGGCTACGATGCCAGCCTGGCTGGCTATAGAGCGCGGTTGGCGCGTCACCGGCCACGTCAGCAACCAAAGCTGCCAGGGAAAACGCATGAAAAACTCTACACAGCGAGAATGTCAGCAAGGTACGTCTCATCCAGCGCAACTTTCTTCTGTTTCCGCCGGATTCCGCCTTTGAAACCCTTCTCCCCTTTTAGGTAATTCAAGGCGATATGACGGATCCGGGCGAGGTTTTCGGCGGCCTGACCGCGGTGGATTTTGCAGGCATCTTCGCGGAGCGCCACATCAAGGGACCAGTGGAGCTTATTCTCGACAAACCAATGCTGGCGGGCCGCTTCGGCGAGCTTTTTGGCGCTCAGCTCGGCTGAGCTGATGTAGTAGCGGATCATCGGTGTCTCTGGTGCTCCGTCTCCTTCCTGACGGAAGCTCATCACCACACCCACCGTTTTCAAGCCGGGCCACTCATAGCTAATATCTTGAAACTCTTCGGTAATATCACTCACGATGTGATAGCGCGTCTCTTGCCGGCCTCGGTTCTTCTCATCAGTGACATAAGCATCCCCTTCAAAATTGGCCACCTTGGCCATGGGGAATGCTGCCTCAAAGGCATCTGCCAGTGCCGGCTGATTCTCCTTCACCGACAGCAGGTAATCCGCGCCCTTCTGTAGGACCTGCGTCGCGATTTTCTTCTGGCAGCCCATGGCATCAATGGTCACCAAACAGCCTTGTAGATTCAGCAGCTTGAGCAACTCGGGTATCGCCGTTATCTCGTTGGATTTCTCCGCCGTCTTGATCTGGCCCAGCACTACCCCATTCGCCGCGCTGAAAGCACTGACCATGTGGATCGCACCTTTGCCCTTGCCTCGACAGTACGAGCCACGCAGTGTCTTGCCATCAATCGCCACCACCGCACCAGCCGTTACGTCATGGCAGGCCTTCATCCACTCGGCAAACGCCGTCTGCAGCTGCTCAGCATTCACTAGGGCCATCACTCTGGCGAGCGTGTCATGGCTAGGGATACCAGACTCAAAATCACCGTATTGGCAGAGAAAATCTAGTTTCGCGTGGTCAAAATCCTCAATTTCGTCCCAACCCTCAGCACCACAGATCACTGCACAGACGGTCAGAAACAGGATATCCGTTAGCTGATGCTGCACTTTCCAGGCCTGGCAGAAGTCGGGAACGATTGATAAATGGTGCATAAGGGACGGTGTCAGCATGGGCTTGGCCGCAAATTCTGAGTGCAACACCTGACCAATCCGGTAAGGTGTTGACCCCATGTCCTAATTCTGAACTCTGCATCGAAGAACGCGCCACGATCCAAGTCAGCCTCAAGCAAGGCTTGAGCATCAGAAAGGTGGCGGACCTGCTGGAGCGATCCCCGTCGACGATCAGTCGAGAGATGCGACGCAATCGATCCCCCGATGGCAGATACCGCGTTTCACACGCTCAACAGTATCGCCATGATCGCCGAGTAGGCTGTCGCCCAAAGCGCAAGCTGCTCCCAGGAAGCCCTCGGTTCGACTTGATTCAGCACATGCTGCGCCAGCGCTTGTCTCCCGAGCAGATCAGCGGCAAGCTCAAGCGTATGACGATGCCTGACCTTCGAGACGCCTACGTCTGCCGTGAAACGATCTACAGTGCCATCTACGCCTTGCCTGTCGGTGAGCTGAGGAAGGAGCTGATCCACTGCTTGCGGCAAGGGAAATCCACTCGAAAGCCCCGCCGTGGGCAAGTGGATCGGCGCAACCAGATTCCTGACATGGTCAGCATTCACCTACGTCCTCCTGAGGTGGCAAAACGCGAATTCCCAGGGCATTGGGAAGGCGACCTCATCAAGGGCAAGGGCAACGCCTCGGCCGTCGGCACCCTCGTCGAACTCAAAAGCGGTTACCTGATTCTGGCGAAGATGAACGATGCGACAGCTACCTCTGCGGTGGAGGGCTTCAGCGCGGCGCTGAATCGCATGCCATTGGCCGCACGAAAGAGCATGGCGTATGACCAGGGGCGTGAGATGACGCAGCACGCCAGGATCACCCAAAACACCGGCGTCGCCATCTACTTCTGCGACCCGCACAGCCCATGGCAGAGAGGCGCCAACGAGAATATCAATGGCCTCATACGGCAGTACTTGCCCAAGGGGACGGACCTATCGGTGTACAGCCAGGAGGAACTGGATGCAATCGCCCCCTCTTAGAGCTCACTCCTCAGATGAGGGGAATAAATAGTACAACTCCTCAAGATTATTTTCATGCACGATGCGCTCCAAAGAGTAACCTTCAGAGTTCGTATAATGGATGTCTGCACCATGTTCAATTAAAGCCTTTACGCCATCAATATTTTCAGCAAGAGCTGCTATTAAAAGAGGGGTATTGTATGGAGCATCATCATCAACGCTAGAATTAGGGTTGAGCGGCATTGACAAAAGATAGTTTAGTTCAGATAGCATGTCTTTCCTCCTTGCCACCTCGAATAAAAGCTCGTTATAAGCTTGAGCTTTCTTTTGCTCAGGCACAGATTCAATTAAAGCTGATATCTTTTCTAAATCATTGCCCTTCCTTAACAAAATATCAAAAAAGGTAGCACCTTTTGGGCTAACAACAGTAAAATCGGCACCATGCTCCAATAGTAGCTCAACCCCGACAAAATTATCATTCACAGAGGCTATCAGAAGAGGCGTGTTGTATATTGCCGTCTCCAGACACGAATGCATTTTTGGATTTGGGTCCCCTCCGTTTTCTAACAGCATAGCCAAAACTTCATTGCTAGACCATTTTGCAGCTGCTTCCACAGGAGTTTCACCTTGAAAGTTCATAACATTAGGGTCCGCACTTTCTGCTAATAACTTTTCAGCTAAAGCAATATCATTGTAAATTGCCGCCATAAGCAAAAGCCCTGCACCACAAGCATTTGTGATATTGGGGTTTGATTCGCTACTAAGCAGCTCAAGCGCTAAAGCATTATTATCCATTGCAAGTATAGCTTGATTAAGCGGTGTATCAGGATCATTTTCATGCTCGCAGGAGCAGTCTGCGATTACACTAAAACTCACCGCAGATAAAATTAATGTAACAATGACTCTAGAGCTATTCTTAATCATCATTTCATGCTCCTATTTTAATCCCAGCTCTCAATCTGCCATGTTTGTTTTCCAGCAGTTTCCCTACAGCTGTTCATATTGTCACCAAACCTTGCAGGCAAGGTTAACAACTTTGAATTTGGTACGACCTTTGCGTCGGAAATTAATTCTTGAATTTTATTGGCCCCATTTACAATCTGCCCTGCTGTTTCAATTTCATCTGGGACCTCGCCTCCTCCCAAGGCAGTCGAAATAATCGCACAACCAAGAATACCTGATGTTGAATTGTCATGGGTTGCGGTTGAAGGACTCAGACCAGCACTGTACCTACCTGAATTGTCATGATATTGACAATGACCGTCTCTATTCACTGCCATTCCTTGTCCTATACAGGCTCGCTCTTCAACACACTCCAAACTGCCGTTCCTACGTTGTACAAGATTCGTGCAAGCTGCCCCCTCCAACCCCAACGGATCCACCATGCCGGTGGGGTTGGTCACGTAACCATACAGGTTGGTGCCGCCATTCAGGCCGATGGGGTCCTGGCTGATATACCTGCCCTGCTGCGGGTCGTAATAGCGGTGGCGGTTGTAGTAGAGGCCGCTCTCTTCGTCGTGCCACTGGCCCTGGAAGCGGATCGGTTGTGGGGTGTTGCCTTGCTCGTCGGTGACCGCCGCCCAGTCATGGGGCTGGGCGTGCCAGAGGGTCTCGCCCTGGGGCGTGACCAGGCGCAGCGGGGTGCCCAGGGCGTCGGTGATAAAGGCGCTAAGGCGGCGCTCTGTTTCACCACTGTGTTGTGCTTCATCGATGCGCAGCATCGGCACGAAGGAGCCGGGTTCGTAGACCACGGTAGTGCGCTGACTGTCGTTTTCCTCCCGCACGATGCGGTCGCCATCCCAGCCGTAGTGGGTGGTGGCCGTGGTGCCGTTGGTGTCGCGCACGGTTTTGCTGATGCGTCGTCCCAGGCCGTCGTAGCGGTAGCTGGCTTCGCGGGTGTAGCCGAGCTCACTGGCCTGGATGAGGTGCACCAAACGATTGGCACCATCATAGCCGAGCGTCAGGCGTTCGCCGTTGGGCTGTTGGCGTTCGATCAGGTTGCCGGCGCCGTCGTAGCGGTAGCGGGTGCCGTTGAGTTGACCAAGGCGGTTATCAGTCAGGGCCTGTTGGCCGTCTAACCGATTGCCCGCGGCGTCCACCGCGTAGCGGTGGGCGTGGTCGCCGTGCTGGCTGCCGATTAGGCGCCCGGCGGCGTCGTAGGTGTAGGCGATGACTTTTGAGGCTTGGTCACCTTGCAGCCCGCGGAAGCTCATCCGCCCCAGGGCGTCGTACTGGTACTGCTGTTCACTGCCGGCGCTGTTGGCGCCGCGCAGGCTGAGGTGATCCAACTGGCCCAGGGCGGTGTAGCCGCGTTCCAGAATCAGCGGTTGGTTGTGCGCATTGGCGCTTGTGCTGAGACGACGCTGGGTCTCCCGGTGCAGGGCGTCGGGTTCCAGGGCGATCTCCAGGTCAAGGCCGGGGGCGCTCATGCCGT
>NZ_JAHXBV010000014.1:0-31632 GCF_019915905.1 Halomonas sp. ANAO-440
ACGAGGCCTGGGTGGCTCGCCAGCATGAGCGAGATCGGCAGGATCGCGAGCGGGAGGAGCTCGCACGAGCGAGGCGTCAACGGTCGACTGAGGTGGTCGATCCCGCACCCGCCCGCCCGGTGCCGAGGGAGTCGTCTCAGGAACCGTCCTCCTCCCCCGGGTGGGCGCCGGATCCGGGAAGAGAGGGGATGGGGTAGCGATGACCAGCGCGACCAGCCCTACCTCGCACGAGCGAAAACACCCGCTCTGATTCGCCACGTAAGCACGGCCATGAAGCCCCCTTATTAGGGGCTTCATGGCGATATCGCGACGAAAAACCGTCAGCGGGTGGCCGGGGGGTAGGCCATTTCGCGACCAGCGACACCCACCTCGCATCTCTGGAGAGCAGGGCGCCGACGAGCGCTCCTCACCAGGGTCATCCGGGGTACAGCTCGTCATGACTGATCCCCGGCCGTGCCGGCTCCAGGAGAGTGAAACACGTGATATCCGCAACATGCTTTGCCGCCATTTTGCTTGCCTGGCGAGGCCATAGCCTGACCCCGGTGAGCAGCTGTCCCACGTAGGGGGGGCGGCCATCGCCTGGACTGAAGCGAAGATCCTCGAGGTAGGTATTCCAGAAGCCGCCGGCGCCGAATACCCGGTACCAGCCTGCGTGCTGCGACTCGTAGCGCCGCCAGCAGCGCGTTATCACGTAGAGGCCCTCATGCGTACAGCGTGTGGTATCGGCCATTTTAGTACTCCTCCTCGAGAACCTGGGCCAAGCGCTGGCACAGCGGCTCGATCGCTTCGCTATTCGCGGGGAGATCGAGGTCGTGAAGTGCCAGCTCCACCCATTTTTCCAGCGCATCCTGGTTGCTGATCGTGATGGGCTGGCCGAGGCAGGGGGCCAGGACCAGTGCCGGGTGTTCCACGTGCAGCCTCAGCCTCTGTTTCATGGCGTGAGTGAGCCGGCGAATGGCGCGCTGCGTTTCGCAGTGATCGAAAAACGCCTGGAGGGAGGGGCTCTGGGAAAGGCTGAGCATGCGGGTCTCCTCTTTTTTTGATTAAAATATGCTTTATTTGAAGCCTGTACTCGACAATATAGAGGGTGGAGAGAGCGTTGCAAGCCTTTTTTGTCGATTCTATGTATCATTCGATGCACAAGAGTGCGGAGCTTGATGCGTGATACGGTTTAAAATCAAAGAATTGATCGCCAAGAAAGAGTTCGTCGAGGAGCGTCGCCTCACGATCGGGGAGGTGGCCAGCGCGGCGGGCATCCACCGGATGACCCTGTCGAAGATGATCAATCAACGCGGCTACAACACCAGCACCGAGAACCTGAGTCGGCTCTGCGGGTATTTTGATTGCCGGGTGGAGGAGTTGGTGGAGTACGTGCCCGACAAGGTGCCGGACGAGTGACCTCGTGCAGCGTGGAGGTGCAAGCGATGCTCATACGCTGTATGCCGCAGGGAGATGCGGCATCAGGTGTCGCATGCCTGTGGTAGTCGCCGTTACCAGGGGCTGGTCGATATCGCGACTAGGAGCACCCAGCCGAGGCTGGGGATTGGGCTATAACAAGCCATACCCACGCGTACCGAGAACCTGAGTCGGCCCTGCGGGTATTTCTAGGGCCGAGGGGGCGTCTCGACGGTGGTCAAATGCTATTAGATATTTTTTTCTGATAGATATTATCTACTTCATGGCGGGCTATATTCTGGCCACTATAGTCCTACGACTCAGCCCTTCACGCAGCGATTCAGTTCGCTGGCAGTCAGGGTGAGGAAACCGGCCAATGCGCCGGTTTCTTCGTTTCTAGGGATCGCATCTCGTGCAGACGGCTTTTTTCATCGACGGCTATAACGTGTTCTATGGGCTACTGGCCGGCACGCCATACAAGTGGCTCGACCTTCCCGCCTTGCTGGGGGCCGTGGTTCACGAAAATGACCCTCTGAGCCAGGTCGCTGAAATCCACTACTTCACCTCGCCGGTGAAGCCTTCCTTGGCGTCACGCGGTCGCCAGTCCAAGCAGGCTCAGGACACCTACATCAAAGCGCTCAAGGCGCGTGGTGTCACGGTCCACTGGGGGCGTCATCGCCTCGATCACCGCAAGGCGCCGCGTTTCGTGTCCCGAGATGTGCCCGCCTCCCGAGCCGACCTGGTGGATATCTGGAACCTGGAAGAGAAAGAGACCGACGTCCGGATCGGCATTGCGATGTACCGTATGGCCGCGAAGCACTGCTGGCGAGGTGGGTGTGACGACCAGGTCCAACAGATCGTGCTGGTGTCAGGGGACTCGGACATGACCCCTGCGCTGGAGGCGATCCGTGAAGACTTCCCTCATCTTCGCGTCGGTATCATCGTGCCCCACCGCAAGGAGCTGGAGCGTGAGCCGCCCGGCTCTCTGCAGAAGCAGGCTGATTGGATGCGTCGCTATATCTTGCCAGAGGAGCTTGCAGCGCATCAGCTGCCTGAGCGTGTGCGTACGCGCAAGAAGCCGGCGGACAAGCCCGAGTATTGGTGATGCTGCAGGAGACCCGGCAGTGAGAGACTTTCGTGATGAACGCATCGGCCTGCCCCATACTGCTCGACTGTTGGGCGTGCCGATCAGCGAGCTTAAGGCGGCTATCCACCAAGGAGCGCCCTTGCGAGGAGTGGCCCCGCCACAGCCCGTGGTCAGAGCCGGCGAGAACCGGGGTAACCTGCTGTTCCTGGCCGGTGACGTGATGGACTGCGCCGAGGCACTGGGGAATGCGGGACGGAACCCTTAACCCTTGCCGCTGCGGCAACCAGCCGGTAGTCCCTGCTCGCAAAACTCGTTGGAGCACTGGTGAGAGCCTACGGATGGGAGTGGTAGCTGATGGTCGCAGAATCCCACGGGGGCCGGGGATATGATCCTTGGCACCCTGACGGGCCTGGGCACGATAAGCGCCATAATCTTGCATATCCGACCAACTGTTAAATGACGCCTAAGTGATTGGTACGGCACCGTGGACGAGTCGGCAGAGGGGCCGCCGTGGGGCGTACCGAACATGAGCAGGAACCGACACCTGGTACACCGTCGGCTGACAATGTGTAAACCCTGAATTTACACTGCAAATTCAGGGTCACATTAAAAGTATTTGCGATGTTTTTAAGTTACGGCCATGTGCGAATATTTCTGGGTGAAGGAAGCTCGCTTCCAACTGTCCACTCTGATGCTATCCTTTGGCCTTCATTAACTTGTTCTCTGGAAAGAAAATTAAGCAATTCGTCTCTGCTTGATCTGGCATGAGTATCACCTTGAGCAGCTGATAAAGATAAAAGAATATAAGCCATAACAAAATTTTCTTCTACTCCCCTTCCGTAAATATACATGATGGCCAAGCCAACTTGAGCACTTGAAAACCCTTGCCTAGATGATTTTTCCATCCAGTAAGCGGAAGTTTCATAATTTTGTGGCACACCGTCTCCGTTGCTATAAATTGAGCCAAGTAAATATTGCGCTCTAGCGTCACCACTTTTTGCTACTACTTCGAAACGATTTATAGCCTCTCTCATGTTTTTTTCTAAAATATCACCCTTAGCATACTCCAAAGCTAAAAAATACTTAGCAGGATCATAACTATTTTCTTCTGCCAGTCGCAACCACCTAAGACCTTCACTAATATTCTGTGGAACACCCTTTCCTTTGATGTAAAATAACCCAGTATTGTATTGGGCGCCTAAAAATATACGTCCGGGCGGCTGATCTTTTGATTTTTTTCCTTCTTCAGCTAAGTATAAAGACCATTCAAATATTTCTTCATCACTTCCTGCGAGGCCTTGAGAGTATATTATGTCAAGGTTAATAAGAGAGAGGGGGTTTCCCTGGTATGCAGATTTTTTATACCACCTGGCAGCCTCTTCATTGTCATTTTCGACTCCATAGCCAAATCTATACATATTAGCTATGTATTCTTGTGCGTCTGGATCTCCTTGTTCTGCGAAAGGCATTAAAATGTCAAAAGCAGAATGATAGTTTTTTGATTCAAAAGATTCAATCCCTTCCTTTACTCCCTGGCCATGAACTGTGAAAGAAATAAATATGGAGAGCAAAAAAAATACAATACGGTAATTTTTATATCTATGTTTATCGGATTTAAAAGAAATCATCGGCTTTCCTTTTTTGAAATAATGGAAAAATCCAAATAATGATATTTTAAAATCATCATTCCTCCTCTGTTTCAGACCAGCGGACGGTCTTTTTCAAGGGTAATTTTTTCTTTGAAAAACAAAAAGGTTCGCAAGCAGAACATTCTGGGCATATGATCCAGCGGCATCCTTCGCAGCTATCATTTTTTTGGCTGTCCAATCCTTGATGACGGCATTTCCAACACCAAGCTTTACGATTACGGCGGTGTTTTTTTAACCATTCTTCTTGCAATTTTTTACGTTCTCTTGACTCCTTTAATCCTTGTTCTTCAAGATTTTCTTGAAACGATTTTTCGTTTTTTTCCCGCATCCAAGCTGGATATAGTGAGTTTGGCATTATTTTTTCCACCTTCTTTTTTAGGCGTTTAGTATTTTATACTCAATCACCATCCATCCCAATCCTCTTCTTCCCAGTCCCCATAAATCAATCTTTCATAATAGCTATCCATTTTGTTTTCAAAAGGCCTTATTTCCTTTTTCAGTTCTATTTCTGCGAAGTGATCTGCTCTGTATAAATCAGAAACACTTTTCTTTTGGTAGTACGCAGGAGATCCAACAATCCCGCATTCTGCAGTAACTATAGCACTTCCCTTCTTTACCCTCCTTAAAGCTATTGTTAATATATCCTTCTTTATAGGGTCTAGTGAATCAGCCGTATTGTTTATTATAGATTCGGCTATTTCTCCATGCCCATTGGAAAAAAGCTCTCTTATAAGACTTTTTTTTAATGCATTCATTTTACAACTCCCTTTATTTAGTAGTCATAGCCTTCTTCCCAATTATTATTTTCAGCAAAGGAGGAAAATATTATATCTTCGACACCAGAATAGTTGAGAATGCAGCCTGTGTCATCGTGCTCAAAATTCTCACTGCCTGAGTAGGGATACCCGCTGTGATTGCCAATCACACGTTCGCCCTCGCTAATAACAGGATGATCATCAGAGGTATCGCGGGCCGTATCATAGTGGTACATGCCGTAATTTTTTGATTGCATGATAAAATCCTTTGGTTAGTGCAGTACGACAGGGCGCGCAAGGTCGGCAATAAGCAGCTGCACACGATTGGCCAGGTCATCGTGTTGGCTTTCTTCGTTCACGTAGATGCTCAGCTCATCCACTAGGAAGTCGATGATGGCGGTGATGCCGTCGATCTGATCTGTGTGGCGTGCCACCATCAGCAGCTCTGCTATGCGCATTCTCTCATCTACGTAAATAGAGAACTGCTGTGGGGCGAGTTTGTCCGTCATCTTCATCTCCTATCTATTTTTCTAACCGCCTAGCGATACTCGTGCCCAGTAGTGACGACCGTGCTGGTATCAGAAATAACCACGAACTTCCTGCGCAGGCTGTCGATCTTTTGATGTACGCGCTTGAGATCTCGCTCCAGTCGTTTGAAAGCATCACGGTCGATCCTCGAGTAAACACATCCATCGCCCTGGTGTATCTCAGAGCCGTACATGAGAATGAGTTCTACTTCTAAATCCGTGATGCCACGCTGTTGCAGGCGTTTTTGAGCATGGTCCGAGTAGTGATGAGTCAGCATGATTTTCTCCCAGGGGTACTAAGTGATCCCGATGTGCCGGTTTAGATTGGCTGGAATTTTCAGGCATGGAAAGTGACAAAAATGTCAGATACGGTAGGACAAAAATGTCTACCCACCCCTTGGCAAATATGTCACCCTAATAAGACGCTAACCATTAATACCCATACAAAAAAATATAATATTTTAGGAGGAGGGCAAAAATGTCTAAGGGGATACGCGGTGAATCGAGCCTGAAGGAAGAACAAGGTATGGCACTGCAGCCAAATAAACGGGCGTTGGAAGAGCGCTGGGGTAGCAGCCTGACACGTCGTGGATGGACGGCCATTCCCAATGTCCTGCTAGAGTACCAAGGCCGCCTGAGGCTGAAAGATCAAGAAGTTATACTTTTATTGCACCTTATGAAGTTTTGGTGGGAAAGAGACCAAATACCCTATCCATCCGTAGCCACACTGGCTAAACATCTAGGTAAAGACGAGCGCTCTGTACGTCGCGCTCTGAAACGGCTGGAGGATCACTCGTATCCTCAGGAAGAGTGGGGATTGGAACCTGGCTATCTACGGCGCAAACCACGGAAGAAAGCGCATGGCGGACAAGACTCCAACGGCTTTAATCTCCAGCCTTTGAAGCGCGTTCTGGAGAAGCTTGTAAAAGAAGAGGCCGATTTCAAAGAAGCTCAGCAGCAACGACAGCCAATCAAGCGCCAAGCTGCGAAGCCACGCATCAGGCTTCCCATGCCTTAAAAGACACCTGCGAACGCCGCCAGGTGGACGTATCTGAGCTGATCCGCGCCCTACCCTAAAGTGCCCTGCTTAGCATCGAGGAGGAGTCTACCGCGTGAGAATAGGCGCTGGATGCTGGCCAAGCTACTTAGAGGTCAACCGCCGACAGGTGAATGCTGTGGCTAACCGCTTTGTATACGGGCGTTTTCTGTACGTAGAAATATTTACGGGATTTCTTTACGCAAAAACAGCCCTCCAGGGCATCCTGGAGGGCTGATCGCTCAGCGCAAAGAAAACGACCGTTTGCAATAGTTATGTGGAGTGAGTGCGCCGAGGTCTGTCACGACTTGGTGGCCTTGGTGGCGGTAACTAACCTGGTCAGGATAAATCATGGAAGAAAGAATTTCTGCGTAACTTACAGACGTAGGTTATCTAAGACAACCTTTCTAACTAAGGGGGTTCAACAAACAAAAATAATCATGCTAATACGGGAAAGTAAAAATAACAAAAATATATAACTTTTGGGCTCATAACTAGCGAAGTAGAAAGCACCATACAGTTTTCCCTGGACGGCCGATTCGGTGGATGCGTGGTAGAGTCATCGCATGCCCCCCCCCTTTTTTATATCAAAGAGACTGCCTCATGGTTAACTTAACTATCAACATAGAAGTTTCTGTGTATGTCATTGATTTTGCAATAGTATTTATTAAGGCATGGAGATCAAATCGCTAAAGATTTTCATATCTCGTCCCTTTAAAAGCAATACTCCTGGCTTCTTCCGGATCAACCCCAGACTTAACGAGGTCTATTTCTTTCTGCGCAATAGGGAAATACTCCTTCAATGAACTCCTGCCTTCTTCATTGATATCAATATCTTTTCTTGTCGCTGTAAACTTCTGGCTTTCCAGTTGGAGCTCTCTCATCTCCACATATTTTGTAAAATATTTCATCTTAAGCTTTTCTGTTTTTTTATATTCTGGCTGCAAGTGATACCAATCTATCCATCGTTCTCTCGAAGATATCTTCGAAGCCATCTCATCTTCAGAAAATTTTGGCATATCTCCAACTTTTGATTTAACGACAAGATAAAAAATGACTACTGCAAAAAACAAGCCTATGACAAAAAGAGAAAAATATTCCATCCCCCCTCCCTATTCACTACAAATATAATGAATTTTCTTTCAGAAGAATAGCATAGAGAAACACCGACAGATAATTTAGACGAAAATCTTGTAATATGTCAGCCCAAGATTAAGGCGCTTCTCGTTGCTGGCTCGGTCATGTAGAGGCCTGATGCCGACCTCTCCTCGAGACCTTGGCTTGGCAGAGCTTCCGGTGTGGGTCACCATGTAAAGAAAACCAAGGTATTTTGGATAACCGGGAGGTCAGAAGGAGATGGCACTGACGTACCAGGAGGGGGATGCTGCATTCGCAGCCTGGCGCTGCTATCGAAAAATTCGAAAGGGATCGAGCTGCTGCAGACCAGTGGCTTCATCGTGCATAGCGGTTCACGATATCTACGAGTTCCCGAACACTACTGGTATTGAGCACGGGGCTGCCGTCCTGCGCACCAATTTGAAGCCATCATGTGAAGTTGTATATTCATATCTTTTGAGTCCCAGATGATTAATTTCTATCACGCAGCTTTCACCAGCTCAGATTAGATCTATACTGATGGGAAAGCGGAGGAACAAATGAAGGAAAAAAATTCTGACGAAGTACGGGACATCCTAACGACGATCACGCCTTGGGTAGGTTCCAAGCGTGCAGCCATCCATTGGTACCGTAGCGAAAGCTTTTCTACCGACGGGCTGACTGTGCAAGAGTTGGTTAAACAGGGGCGTGTTGCCGAAGTCCTGCAACATCTTCATCACATCCGTTATGGCGGATACTCATAAGTCTTAGAAGTTACCGCGATATCTGATCGATTCTTAGAAACTAAGGTACGGACTTTATGTGCTGTCACTGCAAGCTCAACAAAGGCGCGCTGCCGCATACAATCACCACACAATACTTCAAACATAGAACCTGCCGGTGATCACCAGCTTGGCAAGCCAGTTCTTCGACACGCTTCAACAGGGAGTATTCCCTCTCAGGTCTCGGGCATGCACAGTATTGCTTTCTGTCTGATTCAGTCGTTTTGGAAAACGGACCGGAGTTGACCAACAAGGTGATGTCTTCTGGGCGCGTGAGCGGAATTTCATCCTGACCTTCATCCAGGCGGTCCAGACAACACAGGATGCCTTTATTGATATATTAAATGTCAAGTTCCGGTACAGCTGTCATCCCAGTAGTTTCTAACTAACTGTAATGCTTGGTCACGTGTCGTTAGTTGTGATCTTCCGAGTTGTTCAACCGAGGTGACACCCAGCAGCGCCATATTACGTGAGACCTCCTCTTTGAGCAGCTCCATAGCATGGACCACCCCGATCTCGCCAGCATAGGCAGCAGCAAAGCCAAACGGACGACCAACGAATACAAAGCAAGCCCCGAGGGCGAGCGCCTTAAGCACATCGCCACCGCGGCGAACACCACTATCAAACATTACTGGAAGTTCTGGACAGGCCTCTACAATAGAGGGTAAAGCCCAGAGAGGTGGGATGGCACCGTCCAACTGACGGCCCCCATGATTAGAAACAATCAGGCCGTCAACTCCGGCTCCGCAAGCACGGCGAGCATCATCCGGACAGAGTATCCCCTTAACAACCAATTTACCTGACCAAAGCCGGCGGATCCGAGCCAGGCGCTCCCACTCTAAGTGACCTCGGTTGGAGATGTCTCGGTCCACATGCTTGGACAGTATTGGCGCTCCACGGCTGGCATAGTTGTTTTCGAAATGCGGAAGACCATGGCGCTTTATAGTCTTGAAAAATGTACCGAACAGCCAGCGAGGGTGACTAACACCGTCCCAGGCCAGCCTCAGCGAAGGTCGGATGGGAGTGGAAAAACCAGCTCGGGTGTTGTTTTCTCGATTGGCCGCTACCGGAGTGTCAACGGTAATCACCAACGTCTCAAACCCCGCCCGCTTGACACGTTCAATTAAAGCTTCAGTCTCATCCCAAGTACCGGGCAAGTAGGCTTGGAACCAAGCCCGAGGATTGACGGCGGCCACCTCCTCCAGAGGAATCAGGGACGAACCACTCATGATCATTGGCAAATTCATACGGTGTGACGCTTGGCTAAGTACAATGTCTCCTCGATAAGCGGTCAAGGCACTAAGGCCTAATGGTGAAACCCCGAAGGGTGCTGCATACCGCTCGCCAAGCAGGGTGGTCTCGAGGCAACGTGTCGATACATCGACTAGCACCTTGGGCTTAAACCAGAAATCGGTGAAGCTACTGCGATTGGCCGTGAAAGAGTGATTGTCCTCGGCTCCTCCGGCAAGGTAAGCAAAAATAGCGCGCGGAAGATGCCGTCGCGCCGCATGCTGAAAGTCATCTAGGCTTAGGATGCGAGACAATCGGCGGTGGTTGCGCCGATCGGCCCAGCGTATAATTCTCGGTACATTGTTATGGCCGTGTTGATATGTGGTCAATGCACTCGTTCCTATTCTGTATATAGGCCATAACGCCCCCGGACTACAAGACGCCCGGGAGCAGTCAGCAGTTTAAACGAAGCCGAGAAGGTCCAGAGTACGTTTTCCCTGTTTTAACTGAGCCATGACCTCCGATTCCTTGTCGAGCCGCGCGCGGCTTTTCTCCAGAGCCTGCTCAAATACTTCGGGGGGGATGCATACCACACCATCTGCATCGGCAACCACAATATCACCGGTCTGCACTTGAACGCCGCCACAGACGATCGGCATACCGATGTTACCACCGCCATTTTTACCCGACCCCTTGATGGAGACTCCGCGGGAGAATACTGGAAAACCCATTCTGGCAATTTCACGTGTATCGCGTACGGCTCCGTCTACTACTAGGCCCGCTATTCCGCGCACTTGGGAAGCAACACTGGTAACTTCCCCCCAAATTCCCGATTCCAGATAGCCATTGGCATTAGCGACAATTACATCTCCCTGCTGGGCTTCGTAGATGGCGCGGTGAAGGTCAAGGTTGTCCGACGGTTCCAGTTTTACGGTCAGTGCCCGACCAACAATGCTGGCCCCGGCATAAATCGGCTTGATCGCATGGTCCATCGCATACTGCTGTCCCAACACCTCATGAAGAGTCGGTGTGCCAGCTTCAAGGGCCGCATCAATATTCGTTTGCGTGAGTTGAAATTGGGCATTAATCATTTTTTGATTCCTTTTATTTAGGGTCTGTGGTTAGTAAAAGCGGCAATCATAATGTAGGTCAGCTTTCCATCTAACTAGTTGTATTAAAAGGCTTTTGACGTCGATACCGATTCCAGCAGCGGTGCAATGGCGGTCCAATAACTACTGCTAGGATCAGGGCGACTAGTGTCAGTGCGATAGGGCTCGAGAAGAGGATCGAGATGTCATTTCTCCCGATTAGCATGGCGCGTCGCAGCTCTGACTCAGCCATTGGTCCGAGGATCAGTGCCAATACTGCAGGGGCGAGCGGAATATCCGCACGTATCATCAGCAAGCCGACGAGCCCAAAGCTGAACATCAGCGCCACATCGAATAGGCTGCTACGCAGTGAGTAAGTCCCCAGGACACAAAACACTATAATAACTGGCGCCATAAGCACTGAAGGAATGCGAAGCACCAAGGCGAAAATTCGGCTGCCATACCATCCGATTACTAACATGATTAGTGCTGTCAGAAGCATCGCCCACATAAAACCGAATACTACCGTTCCCTCAGAGGCGAATAGGCCAGGTCCAGGCCTCATCCCATGGATAAGAAAGCCTCCAAGCATCACCGCAGCAACAGAATTTCCAGGGATACCTAGAGCTAACGAAGGAACAAGTGAGCTAGCATTGTCAGCATTGTTGGCGGTTTCTGAGGCTACCACACCGTCGGGCTCGCCCTTTCCGAATCGTTCAGGGTGACGGGAGCTTCGCTTTGCCTCACTGTAGCTAATAAAGGAGGCAATGTTCCCTCCTGCTCCTGGCATGAGTCCAACAACGATTCCGATACAGGATGATTTCAGTGCTACTTTCCATGATTGAACCAAGTCTTTAAGTGAAACAGCTGTTTCTTTCCACTTAGTGTAATGGCCAGAAAAACCAGGGGTTGAGGAAATCAAAAGAGCTTGAGGAATCGCATAGAGACCGATCAAGAGTACTACGATGGGCACTCCATCCATCAGAGCGGGATTGCCAGTGGTGAAGCGGTGTACCCCAGTAATCGAGTCGATTCCCACCGTGCCCAGCGACAGCCCAAAAAGAGCACTGATGGTACCCTTAACCACACTGTTAGAACACAGTGCCGCCAATGTCGTCATACCAAATACGGCAAGCCAAAAGTATTCCACCGGACCGAAGGCCAGTGCCACCCAAGCTAGCGGTGGCGCTAATGTCAGTAATACCACAGCACTCAGAAAGGCACCGATCGTCGAGCCCAGCAGGGCCAAACGCAGCGCGAGGCTTGCCTTGCCCTGCTGCGACATCGGATAACCATCGAAGGTAGTCACGATGCCTGCCGGTGTGCCAGGTATATTCATTAAAATAGCCGGTATTGCCCCACCATACATTGAGCCGTTGTAGATGCCCGCCATTGCTGCTAGACCCACCAAGGCGCTCCATTCAAAAGTCAGGGGGATCAATAGCGCGATGCTCATCGTTGCGGTGAACCCTGGAAGAGCCCCGACAACGATACCAATCGTGGTGCCAATTACCATGGCCATGATTACGCTGGGGTGAGTCACCGCGCTCAGGCCAGAGATAATATCTTCAAACATTTATATTATTCCTAAAGGAAAAACTCAGCCGGAAGTGATCTATTCAACAGCAAGCCAAAAACTAACCAAAGGAGAAGAGCAGTTATTGTTGAGTAACCTATGATCCATCGAGAATTTCGGTAACCCAGTATCAACGGAACGACGATAAGAAATAAAAAAGTAGCCGAATAGAAACCTACCAGCGGGAAGGTGAATAGGTACCCAATCGTTGTAATTGCCACGATGCTCATCAGAATTAGCCGCTGCTTTCCTGAAGGCGTTTCTTCATCCATTGCTTCGTCGATCGGTTTAGCATCATCAGCATTCCTGCGACCTACAACTAATGTTCTCTGCAACAAAAAAATCGTATAGCCCACCCCAATCAGGGCCATAGTGATAAAGATAATGTTGGGCCAGAGCATGGCACGCGCTGGAAATTGCTGAGTCCAGAACCAACCACCGATACCAAAAAATAGAGCCACGAGAGCGACAGCTAGGTCGCGCCATAGGCCACTTGGTGAAGATACGCTTGCGAACATAGGACAACCTCACGTACACCACGCTATTACTGTGCTTCCCAAGTTCCTGCGATGGTAGCTATAAACATCGGAGGTAGCGGGGACAGGCATCGCTCGCCATAATTCGCCGGGGCACTAAGCCCCGGCGGTTATTGACGCATTCAGTTCCAAGGTGACGTTTCCCAAAGCTGTAGAATTTCGTTGTTCAGATCATCCAACGACTTCCGAAACTCTTCATGATCCATATAACCCAGCACCTCTCCCCGTTTCTCGGCCTCGGCGATGAAGTCCGGATCGTTGGCGACCTTCTCCACGGCATCACGCAGGATCGCGAGTCGCTCTGCTGGGACACCCTTCGGCGCCGCCACCCCGCGCATCGAGCCCAAGGTGATGTCGTAGCCCAGCTCCTTCAAGGTGGGGGCGTCGGGGGCATGTTCGCTACGCTCGTTGGCAGCTTGGGCCAGCACCCGAAGGTCTCCGGAGAAGACAAAACGCGCCACATTACCGATGGTGTCGGCGCTGGCTGTGATGTGCCCGCCCATGGTGGCTGCTACTGAGGGGCCGGAACCATCGAAGGGGATATAGGTAACTGGAACGTCATAATCACGACTGAGTTGTTCTACCAAAAAATGTTGATGAGAACCAATGCCGGACCCACCCATCGTGAGGGCACCAGGATCTGCCTTGGCCATCTCAACCAACTGTTCAAAACTTTCGATACTGCTTCCTTGCCGTACAGTGATCGCAGTCGGATCATCAAGTAGGTTCATGATTAGGTCGAAGTCATCCAACGCAAAGTCGGGATCACGCTCGATCGGGACTGAAACTACCGGCGGGGTATTGATGAAGCCGATGGTATAACCATCGGGATTGGCCTGAGCCAGCTGGGTGAAACCAATTTCCCCCGCGGCCCCAGCCATGTTTCTAATCACTACGCTCTGTCCTAGCTCACTCTGCAATGCTTGTGCCAAGGCTCGAGCAGTGACGTCGGTGGCCCCGCCTTCCGAATAGGCCACAATCATCTCGATAGATCGGTTTGGAAATTCATCGGCCAAGGCAGTGTAGGCGGTGAAACTGGTTGCTAAAATAGCTGAGGCCAGCAGGCCTTTTGTAAATGTGCGTTGTTTCATGCTGATGCTTCCTCTCGTGTAAATTTGTAGTTGTGCGTAGTGAGGATGGAACCCGGCACTAAGTATGCTGCCGGGCCTTGCGGCCATAGACACACAGTTTCTTTAAAGATCAGACTCAAGGTTTTCGGCCGTAACGGGCTGCCGCTTAGTAGCTCGCCCCAACTGAGCGATGGCTTGTTCAATACTGGGGAGCTCATTGCTTTCCCAGCGCGGATCGATAGATACGGTATCGGCAAACGCCTCCTGCACCGAATCCATGAGCTGCGTAGAGACGCCAGCCTCCGCTAGTAGCTGTGAGGCCTCGCCAGCCTCCTTCATACGACGTTCAGCATGCAGCACATGGGTCGTCACCAGAGTGTTCATGAAATGCTTGATGGGAATGTCATCTAGGTCAGCTAATACCTCGTAGAGCGACTCCCGAACCCCGAAATGCTCAGCTGTGACGAGACACTTAACAGCTAAAGCCTCAGCTCCCTTCGTATAGACACTTCGGATTAGCTTCAAGCAGATGGCATCCCCCGCCGCACTGCCAAGCATGTTACGCAGGGACATGCCACTTTGCTGAAGAATGTCCAACACATAAGCACTTTCGGCCTTCTCGACATCTCCCGCCACTAGCATTGAGGTGGCAAAACCTTTCATGGCGATGCTGCCCATGATGGCAACATCCAGAAAAGCGCCCCCCCTCGCTTCCACTAGCTCAGCTGAATGATGTTTCTGTTGCGGCGAGGCAGTGGTCAGATCAAGCACCACCTGACCTGTTTTCAAATGAGTGGCGAGCAGCCGATTGACGTTATTTGAGGCACCGCCGTTGACACAGACCATCACTGTGTCCATTTCTCTGATCCAGTTTCCTAGAGCAGGCTGAATTGTGAGTCCTTTGTCCGCCAACGACGAACTGGTTTGGGCATTCAATGCCGCGTCTACACCATCCACCCTAATGCCCGCCGAGAGCAGTCCCGTGGCTAGACACCTTCCTACTTCCCCTAGGCCGATAAGGCCTACGCGCATACTGCGCTGGCTATTTTTCGAGTTTCGCATGCTGCGCCTGCCATTTTTCGTGGTCATGACACAAAAGTAACCATGTACAAAAAACTCTGTCAATGTACTTTTGTCATGCGGCGCTCTTTCTCATCATAAAGTATAAATTTATATATCTAGTATAAGTCATTGTTTTGAATGGAAAAAATAGATTTTTAACCATGTCCCTACAAGAAAAATCCATTTGGAATATACAAAAGTATAATGTTTTTGTTTTTAATGAGGATGCAAAAGTAACCTTTGCATCGCCACACGACAACCAAACGAGGAGAGCGATAATGGCTTTCGAAATCACACCACTGAGCCCCGCCTTAGGTGCCGCTGTCACCGGGCTGGACCTGAGCCAACCTATTGATAACTCTACGTTCGAAGCCTTGAAACGAGAGTGGAGCAATGCCAACGGTCTTCTAGTAATTAAGGGGCAGACACTAAGCGAGCCACAGCAGATCGACTTCGCGGCACGCTTCGGTCCGCTGCACCGGCTTCAAGGTCACACCGTCACCAAGTACCTGCATCCTGACTTTCCAGAGATTTACCGTGTTTCCAACAAGAAAGTCGACGGTGCGCCTCTAGGGAGGATGGGCGCCGGTACATACTGGCATGCCGACAATTCCTATGAGGAGTACCCAGCTCAGGCATCCATTCTCTATGCTCTTGAGATCCCGCCTTACGGTGGCGACACCATCTTTGCTAGCACCCGCAGCGCATATAAAGCTCTCTCCGAGCCGATGAAGGCCTTTTTGCACGGAAAACGGGCCATCCACGATTTCGCGGCAGCCAGCAAGGGCGGGTTTCGCAATGAGACCATAACCAACGACCAACTTGACGCACTTCCACCAATGTATCAGCCATTGATACGTCAGCATCTTGATTCCGGCGAGTCTTGCCTGTTCATTAACCCAGGTTTTACAGCCTCCATCGAAGGGCTTAACGAGAACGAAAGCCGGGCCACTCTCAACATGTTGTTCGAGCACATGACCCAGCCCGAATTCCTCTATCGTCATCGCTGGGAACAGGGTGATCTGGTGATATGGGACAACCGCTGCACCATGCACTATGCCGTGATGGACTATGCCGGCATCGGCGATCGCTTGATGCACCGCTGTACAGTAATCGGCGAGAAACCACTCATGGCATGATTTTGCCGAGCCGCCCACGAGAGCGGGCGGCTGTCACAAGCCTCTGCCGGCATAGCCTGGTAGTAAGGAAAGCAGTTACATGGGACTTCCTGCCGGCATTTTAATGGTCTGGGCAACAGCCACCCTAGGAGCCATCAGCAACCACTATTGGCTAAGTGTGCTGGCAGGCCTGCTGTGCCTTGGGATATCCCTCTGGGCGCTGTATTGCAGCAAGGTATCCCAAGCTCTGTTACTGCTCGGCCTGACTGGAGCTGGTCTGGCATGGGTGCAGCAGGACGTTTCCTTGATCCTTGGAGGGCTGAGAAGTGCCGCAACCTTCGTGGCCTTCTTGGCCTCCTTGTATGTATTACGTGGCATCATACAGACCTCTCCTGCTCTGAGTACGGTACAGAGCGGGCTGGACGGCCTGCCTCATAGGTCACAGTACGGAACGATGCAGCTTCTCGGCTTCACGTTTGCTGTTCCTTTGGCAGTAGGGGCGGTGGGGGTCATTGGTCCATTGGTAACTCGCATCACAGAAGAAGCTTCTCGTGAGATTAGTGCCGCTTGGGCTCTCCGAGGAATGGGGCTCGCTGTTTTTTTTTCCCCCTTTACGGTGGCGATGGGAACCGTCATGAATGCACTAGGGGAGCGGCTAGCTCTCCCTTTGCTGCTCGCTACCGGCTTCATAACTGCTTCCATCTGCCTAACCTTGCCTTTCATGTTAGGGCACTGTCATTTCCCCACACAGCTCTCACGCCATTTCTGGCAGCAGACGCTGCGGGTATTCCAGCCTATCTTGCTACTGGTAGGAGCAGTTTTGGGACTGACCTATGCTAGTCACCTCTCTGCTCTAGAAAGCATTGCTCTCTCTGTCCCTGTCCTTTCCTTCATCATTATGGCGATACGAGGTCCCCAAGCCGGCCGAAAAATATTCGAGACAGCCAAAAATGGATGGCAGAATATGAGCGGTGAAGTTACGATCTTTGTAGCCGCGATGTTGTTCGCCACGGCGCTTTCGTCTCACCCTGCGGTCACGGAATTTTTCACTCAGGTGGCTGACAAGGTCGGCCCGGGACTACTTATTACTCTCACGGTGCTGGGGGTGGCTAGCATGGCCATGGCAGGAGTTCACATGTTAGTCACTACCACTATCTTCTTGACCGCCTTTGAGCCACATATGCCGGGTTCAGTGCATCTGGTCATGCTCGGTATGGCTGGGCTGATTGGCTGGGGTTTCGGCTCCATGGTAGCCCCCGGATCACCGGCATTCTTGCTGGCTACCCGAATTTTTATGGTCCGGAGACAGCGCATGGCCTTTGGGATGAATATGCGCTTTATGTTAACCATAATATTGCTACTTTGCTTGCTATCCAACCTAGTATGATTACGACCCACGAACAGAAGTTTGTTCGGAACGTGAGCGCATGAAAGATATGTAAGACATATGAAGGTGTACCCGCATCAGTTCCTCGGCCAGCTCAGGGTCACGAAGTGAAAGGGCGGTAACAATGTCACGATGGTGGTAAATAGACCGCTGAATTTCAGCATCATCATAGACATGAAAAGCCCCTATCACCACCGGGGCTTTGACTAAAGGAGTCAGCATGCTTTGCAGGCGTGGAGAGCGGCTGGCCTGGATGATGGCAGTATGGAACTGATGGTTGTTACGCTGAATATCCATAATGCTATTTTCTTCTTTTCTGACGAAAATGCTATGCATTTCATTGGCCAGCTCTCCCAGACGTTCGATTTCCTCTAACTTAGCCTTGTAGGCTGCTTGACTAGCTGCATGGGGCTCAAGAAGCATTCTTAGCCGGAACACCTCCTGAATATCAGCTATCGTCCACTCAGCTACGAAAATACCACGCCGCTCCCCCTTGACCACAAGACCATCATGAATAAGCTTTTGGAAAGCTGATCTTACCGGCGTCCGGCTAACTTTAAACTTCTCTGACACCTCCTCTTCTTTCATCTGCATACCAGGTGGCAATTCGCCAGAAATGATATTTAGTCTCAGGGTGCGGTAGATATGTTCAGTTGTTTTACTCATCGCATTCCAACTCGTCAGATATAAATCGACACGGGTTTGTCCCGCCTCTATTCTAGGCTCGCAGATAGCTAAAGAAAATACCTTGCTATCACATCACCCTTCAACCTACCTACCAGGACTGATGCCATTGATTTGAGTCAGGTCCTCAAGGTTTTTTTAACCCTCTGGCATTGAGGTCTAGCTTGATACCTGACGATAGGCACTTGGTCTCGGCTAAAGCGCTGGCTGTGTCAGGGCTGAATTTTGCCATGACGGTCCATTAAATTCCTCTCCAAGAACTCTAAAAGCAGGCCTTTACGAGATTTTTCTCAGGGTTGTGAAGAGACACAGCTCTACCTCAGGTATAGGCTTGCCCAAGATGTCATGGGAGCTCATTCTTGCACCGACCCCCTGCTGCTTCATCACCTTGGAGAGCCTAATGCTTGATTTCGGTGATAGCTGTTACATCACCCGGGACCGTCTCGACGGTGACACGGTAGTGGTGTTGGCCATCCGCCACCAGAAGGAAGCTGGTTTCTGACAAGGCAAGCTCCTGGTATGGATTGACCTGTCAAGGTTTCGGTTGTCTCTGGTGCATGCGGTTGTCCTCAATGCCTACGGGTCAGGGAACGAGGGGCTATCAGCGACGGTGGATCTCTCTGGTATTCGTGGGTTGGGTACCGACCTGTCATCACTTCGTCGCGGAGCTGCCCTGCTCTACAGTCGAGGGTCACCCCACCCCGGAAGGCGGAGGCCTCATAGGAGCACCTGGGGTTCTCCCACCGGCCCGACGCTCCCTGACCCGAAGGCACTGGGACGTGATGCTCATGCCGTGGCTCGACTGCCGTGGGGTTTGCCCATGGCCTCGCAGGTAATGGCCCACAGGAAGCCGGCCAACTCCCGCGCCACGGCCGTGATGACCAGTTGCTTGACCTTGCCGGTGGCGGCCAGTCGGCGGTAACGCCCGCACAGGCGTTTCTGGGCCTCCCAGGCGATCGCCTGAACCGTCGGCGAGGTACGCTCGGCACGCTGCTGGATAATGCGCGTTTTGCGCGCCGGGAATCGGTAGCTCCAGGCGGCCTCCACCAGCACTCGTCGCACATGGCCGTTGCCAGTCTTGGTGATGCCTCCCTGGCGTCGGCTGCTGCCAGTGGAGTGCTCACTGGGCACCAAGCCCAGATAGGCCATCAGCTGCCGCGGTGAGTCGAAGCGACTGATATCGCCGAGCTCAGCAAGTACCGTCATTGCCGTAATCAGGCTGATCCCGCGCATCGCCATCAACGCCTCGGCCACCGGAGCCAGCGACCAGGTCGGCAGTGCCGCCGCCATCTGCTTCTCCAGGCCGGCCACGCGCCGCTGGGCTCCCTTCACGGCATCGACGTACTCCTCCAGCACGATCTGCTGAACCGGGGTGTCGAAGCGGACTGTCTCCAACCAGCGAAAGTAACTGGGAATCCACTTGCTCTTGCCACGGTAGACCTTGCCATGTCGCAGCAGGAAGGCGCTCAGCCGCTGGCGGGCCTTGAGCTCGATGGCCTTCATGTCTTCACGGGCCCGTGTCAGGTCGCGAATCGCCTCCTGCTCCGGCGTGGGTACCCACACCGGCGTCAGGTCACCGGAACGTGATAGACGCGCCAACATCTGCGCATCACGGCGATCGGTCTTGACGCGATCACCGGCTCGGCGGGGGATCAACGACGGGGCCACCACCTCGCAGTCATGACCGCTGGCCTGGACCTGATGATAGAGCCCGTAACCGCAGGGTCCCGCTTCGTAGCTGAACAACAGGGGCTGACCGCCAAAACGCTCGCTCAGCTGACGAACCAGTTTGTCGATGGCCTTGGGCTCATTGGGAATCTCACCACGAAACTCGGGCTCCTGACGCCCCGCTTCGGCGATGGATATGGCAATAGTCGCTTTATGCACATCCAGCCCGATATAAGCGGCATGGACGTTGCTGGCAGCGTTAAGTCGTTCAGCCACAGCCCCCTTAACAACGGGCTGCTGAGTTGCGTTAGACTGATTCATGACCTGCCTCCCTCAATAGTGGCTCTGTGTTGTTGCCTCAACCTCAACGTAACCCACGACGTTGAGGAGGGGCAGGTCAATCCATCATGTCTACCCCACCGCACGTCTAGCCGATATCAGTCGACCGGGTGTCGAATTTTATGGCTAGGTAGGACTATCAGGTTTTCGACTCGTCTTCATCCTCGGGCAGTACCTCATCAAGATCTATTTCGATGCCCGCCGTAAAGGCGCTCGGCCTCAACAAACGTCCGAGTAGTGACAGGACGAATGCTGTTCGGGCGGTCTCTCAGGCCCCGATCAAGGAGCGCTAGAAAACTACCCTCTGTGGGATCTTTATCGGGGTTGTGAAGCGACACCATCCTAACGTTTTTTGGGTGGACGTACAGAGACAAACGATCCAGCGGATGAGGGTCGGTGGTAAAGGAAATCCCCGCCACTGTGGGCCTGGGCGAAATTATCTTCAATTATTTTTTCTTGTGTAATTCAAATTATCTAATGTAAAGCAAACGAAGGTTTGTTTTCGATGGAGTGGCACGATGACACGAGAAGACGGAGAGCCGCGGCCGTACGGCCCTCATGCTTGCCATCTGAGCCGTAACCGGTCACTATTCGGCTCATGTTATGAGCCGAATGTCGTTGCCATTCGGCTCTTCCCCGTCTTGGAGCTCTGTCATGACCGATCACGCCTCAACATGGATCTGGCAGCATCCCGGCTGGCCGGACTTCACCTGGCAAGTGGCCGAGGTTCAGCCGCGGGTCCAGGCATGCTGGCGGGATCTCGGCATCTTGCTGGGACGATCGGGGGCCCTGACCTCAGCGGATGACCAGGACGCTGAGGCGAGAGCCGCCCTGGATACGCTATTGCAGAATATCGTCACCTCCTCGGCCATCGAGGGAGAGCGTCTGAATGTGGCGTCAGTTCGCTCCTCCTTGGCCCGGCGCCTTGGCGTGGAGGAGCCGGAGGGCGCTACCTCACCACGCTCTGAAGGCCTGGCGGAGTTGATGCTGGATGCCACCTTCAAGCCTGACACGCCCCTGGACGACCAGAGGCTGTTTCAGTGGCATCGCTGGCTGTTCCCAGAGGCTGACGCCGCGCTGACAACGCTGCGGCCAGGGCAATGGCGCGGGGTAGAGCCAATGCAGGTGGTGTCAGGTCGCCTGGATCGTCCCAAGGTACATTTCGAGGCGCCGCCGCGAGAGGGGTTGGAACACGAGGTTGACCAGTTCCTCGTATGGTTTGAGGCCAGCCGTCATGACCCGGCACTGGATCCCCTGGTCCGGGCCGGCCTGGCACACTTCTGGTTCGTGACGCTGCATCCGTTTGAAGACGGCAACGGCCGGATTGCCCGGGCCATTGCCGATCGTGCCTTGGCGCAGGCAGACCAGCAGAGCATCCGCCTGTATGCCATGTCGGCCGCCATCCTGGAGCGCCGCGCCGACTACTATCGCTGCCTGGAAGCGAGCCAGCGTGGCACGCCAGACCTGACGGCTTGGCTTGTCTGGTTCCTGGAGACGCTGGATACCACCTTGCTGGATGTCTTGGCGCAGGTCGAGCGGACGCTGGCCAAGGCCCGCTTCTGGCAGCGCTTCAGGTCGGCCGGCCTGCTCCCCGAGCAGGTGAAGGTGCTGAACCGCCTGCTGGATGGAGGAGAGAGAGGGTTTGCGCATGGCATCAGTGCATCGCAGTACCAGAAAGTCGCCAAGGTGAGTAAGGCAACCGCCACCCGCCACCTCGTCGGACTGGTCGAGAAGGGGTGCTTGGTGAAACTACCTGGAGGAGGCCGCAGCACGCGCTATCAAGTACCGGACATGCACCGTCAGGACGACGGTGGGTAGGCGTCTTCCATGACGACGGAGCGCTCCTGAAGATACTCATCCTCTGCCTTCGGGAGCTCCAGGAAGGTCGTCCAGGAGGGACGCACAGGACGCAGGGTGACCACGTCTCCCTCCCGAGAGATGGCCAACGCCTCCACGCCTTCATAGGCCATGTCAGCCGGTAGGCGCACTACCTGACCCTCTTCGAGGGTGTCGATCGGTACGGTCCGCATGTGGCTCAGCCTCCGGTGTCACGGTGGGGGGGTAAGAGGAAATTATGGTCAATTATTGTCCTGAGTATAATTCATGGTCATGATGTAAAGAAAACGAGGGTTTATTTTCTTATAGGTGGCACGATGACACGAGAAGACGGAGAGCTGAGGCTTGGTACCGAGCGGGTTATCCCCGACAACCCGCGAGAGCATCTGAAGGGCTCGGTGCAGGGGTATCATGAGCCGTTTGAACCAGTGGGCATCGAGGACTGGGAGGCGCTGGACCTTGAGGATGACACGGACACGTCGGGAGGTAGCGCATGATCATCGGCTACGCCCGCGTCAGTACCCAGGACCAGAACCCCCAATTGCAGCGTGATGCCCTCGTGGAGGCTGGCTGTGAGCAGGTCTTCGAGGAGCGTGTCACCGGCACCAAGCGAGAGCGCCCCGAGCTGCAGGCCTGCCTGCGAACCCTGCGTGACGGCGACACCCTGGTGGTGTGGAAGCTCGATCGGTTGGCTCGCTCGCTCAAGGATCTGGTGGAGTTGATCCACGAGCTCAACGAGCGCGGTGTGGGCTTCCGGTCCCTGACCGAGGCGATCGATACCACCAGCGCCGGCGGCAAGCTGGTGTTCCACATCTTCGGGGCACTGGCGGAGTTCGAGCATAGCCTGATCCGGGAGCGGACCCTGGCTGGCCTGGCGGCGGCGCGTGCCCGTGGTCGAAAAGGGGGGCGTCGCCCCACCCTGTCGGCGGCGGACGTGCGAAAGGCGGCCGCGATGCTGGCCGATCCCGAGATCACCAAGACCGAAGTGGCCAAGCACTTCGGAGTTAGCCGGGTGACGCTGAATGCCTCCCTGGAGCGTGAAGGGCTGGCTAAGGCCGCAAACCACCCCAAGCTCGAGCAGCTGCTGGCTGAGTGCGATCCTGATGCGCCTGAAATGGAAGAGCTGCAGGCCTGGCAGGAGGCGCCGGCTGTGGGGCGTGAGGAGGTGTGAGCTGGTCCTCATTGAGGCTGACCTACCAGCGGGGTTTCTTTCTTCTGGAGAGGTCAACGGTACTGCCAGATCTGGCTTCGGTGCCGGCTGAGCCGCGGCAATACTCCTTGATCAGGTGACCAGCGATTTCATCGCTGATCGCGATCGCCTCCTGAAAGCGTTGCTCGGCGTTCAGAAGGCCGAATCTCGTATACTCGCGACCATCAAAATTCAGCAACACTTTTTTAGCTAATCTCAGGATTCTGCTTATAAATGGTACCAAAACGGCACCATATTGGTGCCTTTTATAATCCTTTTTGGTACCGATGTTGCGCCTATTTAGTGTCTGTATCCTGTGCGGCCATCTGTAGAATGGACCAGCGGACAGCATTTAGCTTGGTGCGTCCTGTCGCCTTGGCCAGCGCTTCAAGCTGCCGGTACTCGTACTCATTGAAAGGTATCCGGATCGCTTTGAAGTCACGCTTAGCATCTGGATCTAGGGAGGGAGTGGCCTCTTTTTCTTGGGGAGCGGGAGGGGAGGATCCACCTTCGACGCCAGCGGCGAACGCCTCGATTTGTTCCGGCGTCGGCTGTTGGTGAGTCCTTGGGGCTCGACGCTTAACCATTAAAACACCTCCTGGAGCAGCGATATTATTTCCTGGGATGCCTTCTCATTGCCCATTTCGACAACACCCATACCCTCACTCATGGCATCACGGAAAATTTTGCGATCACGCACGATAGTCGAGAGCAGCTGGATTTGTGGGTAGTCCTGGAGGTAGTCACGGGCTTCGTCGACTTCGTGAACAACCGGATTGGTTGGGGCCATCGTAATGAGCCCCTTCACGGCAAGGTCAGGGTTCAGGTCTTTGGCTTGCGTGATGATTTCCTGGAGGTTCGGCAGTGTGTCCAGGTCGGGCTGAGAAGGTCGGAAAGGTACCAGTAGTATGTGAGCTGCAGTCATGCCGGTACGGAGCTCACGGCTATCTCGACCAGCAGCATCTACTATTACGTGCTCGTAACGCTGATCGAGGTCCAGCAACGTGTCTCGTATGTTTTCGTACTTCTGGATGCAGTGAACCACTGGCAGTGATTCATTGGCGGACCTATCCATTGCCCAATTGGCGCTAGTGCACTGTCGATCAGCATCGACCAAGACCACGTCGTGCCCTGCTTTGGCCAGCTGCGCGCATATATTGACAGCAGTGGTCGACTTCCCACAGCCACCTTTTTGGCTCCCAATTAGTACTATCATGGTACTACCTCGATGCCGTTTTGGTACCATAAAGATACCAAAACGGCGCAAGTAGTCAAACTGAGAAACACCGCAAACAAAATTCAATTGTGCATGAGAGTAGAGTTTGTTGTACGGTGTGCTGTAATTATTGACGTGACTAGCAGAGGGAGAGGGGCTTGGAGGTTCGGATGCTTCGACAGATGTTCGAGTCTGGAGCGCTTACGGGCGTAACCGTTGCCCCGGCTCCGATGTCGGACGGCTGGATACTCATTTTCACTGATGTGTCGGGGAAGGAGCGCCGTGTAACGAAGGCGCGCACCAACATCGAGAAAACTTACAAAAGGATCACCGGTGCGCTGCTGGAGGCCCGGTCTATTGGGTTCAAGCGTATGGCAGTTGAGTACCCATAAGAAAAAACCCGGCTTGGCAGCCGGGTTTTAGAGAGACAGTGAATGCTGTAGTGGAGTTGGCGCTCAGCACAGCATTCAAAAGCCCAGGCCTCTAGCAAGGTCTGGTTGAGGATTACCGCTCAGGCAAGCGGGGAGGCCTCTTGCGTTGAAATATACGCAAGGACCTGCGCAAAGGCAAATTTCGCACGTGCGAACCTGTCGCAGGTTGGTTGCCGCTGCCGAGCTTGAGGTGAAGGAGTTACGGATTGGCGGCACGCCCCTACGTACATAGGGTCAACGCGGGAGGAAATTTCTGTGGGCATCAGCCCGAGAATCCCCGTATTGCACTGATAGAGCCCCTCAAGCAAGGGAAGGGCGGCTTGCCCGGTGTCCTCATTGAAGCGATGAGACGCTGCGTGGACTACTACTCTAGCCCTTGGAAAATCCCCAGCCTTAATCTTGCCAACGGCAGCAATCGGCAACAACGCAGCGAGCGTCGCGAGGCGTGCCTATCAACGCTGTGGGCGATCCTGAAATTTACTGACCTGGTGACCCTTAAGGTTGGCGTGCCCACGCCAGAGGGAGGATTTATGAACCTCACGGTGAGGTATCTAGCTCGCCAGACAGGCTTACAGCAGCGGCGTGTCGAGCGTGCTCTAGCCGACCTGCAGCGGGCCGGGCTCGTGGGTGTTCACGCCCGCTGTGAACTACGGGCAGATGGCAGCTACAAGGGGCTCGCAGCGATCAAGAACGTCTCCAAGCTGTTCTTCGCGATTTTCGGCCTGCAGTTCCGGCTTGGGTTCGAGCGGAAGAGGGCGGCGAAACGCTTGAAGAAGAAGCGGGGTGAGCAGGCTAGGATCTCGACGACAAGGACGGCCACTGCTCGTCGAAACCTGACAGCCAAGGCAGCCCTGGACAGAGCGGGATCCACAGTCCAGCAGCTGGGATTGGGTAAGAAGAATCAGCGGCGTCAGAATGATGAACGATCGCGGGCTCTGAATGAAGAACAGCAGCGTCAGCTGAACGAGCTGATGTTCCAGTTCAAGCTGGCCCACCCTGACTGGACAGCAGAACAATGTAGAGAAGCGGCAGAGAAAGCCATAGAAGCCCGCTGGCCATAATCCTACCCAATCCCCTACGAAGCCGCTGGCAGCCTGCTAGCGGCTTTCTTGTGCCGAGGCGGTGAATACCCACCGGGAATCCCCGATTCTGCCCCACCAGAGGCAGTATTGATCGAGTCCGAACGCCATTTTCCGAGCCTGATAGCCATCTATCACTAGGTCACAGGCGGTATGCTAAGGAGCATCAAATTTAAGTGTCGGTGGAAAAAGAATTTAAGTGTCAGGTCTTAACCAATCAGTTTTTTTCTCCACTTCACTGCTCTCTCCGCGAGCAGTAAACCGCGCAAAGCGCGTTTCCTATATATGCCTCGGCAAGCCGAGGAAGAAGGGCGCTTTCGAGCCGCTTCGCGGCTGAGCGCCCTACACAGCGCAGCCTGGCCGCTAAAGTGCCAAACGCCGGTGGGCCGAACCCCAGCCTTCTGCGGGTACTAGGGCGCTTCGCGCCCGGTGTTTAGCAGGAAGGGGGCGATCCACGGTCTGGTGTCACATCAAAGATCCATGGCCCCGCTCGGGTTCATTGCTATACTTGTATAGCAACCACACTTGAAGGAGGGGTTTGATGCTGGCCCTACGCCTGCCCACCGAGATCGAGGAGCGCCTGGAGGCCCTTGCCAAGGCCACCGGCCGCACCAAGAGCTACTACGCCCGCGAGGCGATCCTCGAGCACCTGGATGACCTCGAGGACATCTACCTGGCCGAGAAGACCCTGGAGCAGGTCCGCCGCGGCGAGATGACGACCCACAGCCTGGACGACGTGGAGCGTGAGCTTGGCCTGGCGGATTGAACTCACCGACGAGGCGGTCAAGCAGCTCAAAAAGATCGGCCATGCCGACGCCAAGCGCATCCGGGACTACCTGCGCGGACGCCTCCAGCCGCTGGAGGACCCCCGGCAACTGGGCAAACCGCTGACGGGCCAGCTCGGCGAGCTATGGCGTTACCGCGTCGGCAATTACCGCCTCATCGCACGCCTCGAGGAGGCGGAGATCCGCATCCTGGTGGTGCGGATCGCCCACCGCAGCAAGGTGTATCGCTGACGCCTTCAACGGTGCCCCGGGTCTAGCTTCTCAGCGGCAGCTGTCGCTGGTTCTCCTCCTCCTGACGCTTGCTCTCCAGCGCCTCCAGACGGGCCGCTAGCCCCTCCCCCCTGGCCTCGGCCTTGGTGCGACCCTTGTCGGCCTCCTGGGCGCGTTTCTGGGCGTCCTGGAGCTGCTTTTCCAGCGCAGACAGGCGCTCGCGGTATTCGTTTCGCTGTTCGCCCAGGGCCTGGCGGTGCGCTTGGGCGTCCTGTTGGCGAGCCTGACGCTCCTCCTGGATCGCGGTTGCCCGCTCTTCGGCCTGCTGCCGGGCGGCGTCGGTACGGGCCTCGGCGACGGCCAAGGCGCGTTCGGCCTCGATGCGCACCTGGTCGGTCTGCTTGGCCTCGCGCTGGGCGGCGATCCGCGCTTCCCGCTCTTCGTCGCGCTGCTCCTCGAGGGTGGTCACCCGGTTGCGGGCCTCGGCCAGCTGCTGCCGGGCCTCGTCGCGCTGGGTTTCCAGCTCCCTGACCCGCTCGCGGAACTCGGCGAGCGTGCTGCGCGCCTCGTTGCGTTCGCCGGTTACCTGGTCCCGCTCGCTCTCCAGGGCTTCCACCTGGCCGCTCAACGCCTCGACCTGATCCTCGAGCTGCTCGCCGGTGGCGGCCAGCTCGTCGGCGGTGTGCTGCGCCTCGAGGGCGCTCTCCTCGGCTTCCGATCGGGCGGCGGCGGCCTGACGCTCGATCTCCTCGGCAAGGGCGCTGGCCAGCTCATCGGGCAGGCGGGCGGCGCGGCGCTCGGCCGGCGCCTGGGTGGCCCGCCAGGCCTTGAGGTGGCGGTGGATGGTGTTGGGGCTGCCGGTGCCCAGCTGCTCGCGGATGCGGGCAATGCTGGGCTTCTCGCCCTGACCCACCAGGGCGTCGGCGGCGGTGGCGACCTGCTCGTAGGTGATCCCGGTGCGTGCCATATCGTATTCCCTTCGTCTGTAGTGTATATCGTATTCCATATTATACGATATATGGTATGAAATACAATACAGAATATCAATGCGGTATGAAATTTTCCGGCACCGCCGCGGCTTCCGGGCGTCCAGAATCGAGTGGGAGGGGGAGTCGCCTCCCCCGTCCTCTCACACCACCGGGCAAACTGATCCGTACCACGGCGGTTCCTGCCACCCATTATTGGGCTGAGCTTCGTTCCGCTGAATCCGCCCGCCTGTGTGCTCTGAGCGCTTCGACAGTCTTTGGGCTTCCGGCCCGCCATACAGTTATCGAGAGCCCTCCAGGGAGGCTTCTGCTCGTACACATCAGAGAGCGGTCAACTATCCACTCGTGACAGGTTCAGCCCTTCAGCTCTTGGTTAGAGAGCCTACTATGGCCTCTGCTGACTCCTGTTCGCCCATCCCGATACCTCACGGTGTCGGTAGCCAATGGCAGGCGAACAGGCCTCCCAGGGTAAGACGCGCGACCTTCCTCCCATCTACCCGCCGCATCTACTTCCACATCTTCTGGATAGCTATTGGGCTTCGTGTTTCATGGCCCTCTCGCCCAGATGTGGCTGCCTCATATGCGGTTCCTGTTCGTCGGGCCAGGAGTTTGCCTACAGCTTCCTTCAGATTCCGCCTCGCGACGGACACCCTTGCTGTTCAGCTAACGGTTCCCGCTATCTGGGTCCGTAGGGGACTTTCACCCCCAAGTCATCCAGCCCCAACCACCATGGCGGACCGGATAGCGCCTAATCGGCGCTGCGCGCCATGCCTGGCGCACCACGAAAAACCCCGCCATAGCGGGGTTTTCGGGTCAGTGAGTTCGCCTGATGGGGCGGCGTCAGGGCGTCTGCTGGTACTGCTGCACGATAACATCACGCTCGCGGGCCAAGCGCCGCTGGCGGGTCTGGTAGGCGTGGCGCTCGATCTGCACGTAGGTGAACAGGCACACGCCGGCCATGAACAGGGCGAAGGCTATGATCATCCAGCCGAATGCGGTCATGGCGGTCTCCCTCCTGGTTTTCCTCTGGGCAAGGGTAGGGGCTGTCCCGATCAGGCGAAACCACCCGTCTCGATGTGGTCGAGGAACCGTAGCACGTCCTCGCCTCGGCCCTCGGCCACGAGCGCCGCCGCGGTCATGCTGCCGAGCGCGGCGATCGGATGTGACTGGTACCACGCCCTGGCGGCGTGCCTCGATCCTGCCCAAGTCTCGATCGTTCCGAGAATTCGCTGGGCCTGCGTGCCCTGCGGTGGGGTACTCATCGTGATGTGCTCCGGGTCTGTCTGATTAAAGCTTAGCGCCTGGTCCGAATTTCGTGAACCACTTCACTCGCGGCAGGGCTGCTGGTTCAGCCAGCGCGATGATCCCAGGGTGTCGTCGTGACGCATCCGGGGCGGGGGGGATATACCGTTAACTTACTTCGCTGCCTGAACAGCCAGGTCGTCCGACCTGGACGATATCGCTTTTGCCCTGGTGGGGGCGTCGGCCCCTCCTGTGTGGCTGACCAGCCGGTGGCGCCACCCCGTGATTCTCGGGTCTGTCGAGGTGGCTGTCGAAAAACCCCTTATAGAGAAGAGCAGCACTCTATCTATAGGAGATTTTCATTGCCAACCCACGCCCACACCGACTGCCGACCAGGCGCGAGATTTAGCACGAGAGCCAGCCTACCCTGTCAGACACTCGACTCGCTCCGCGGTCTCTGTCTGCCAGGGGCTGGCGGGGGGCTGCGCCCCCTCGACCCCCCAACCTCGACCCCGGGGGGCACTCATGGCTGAGCCCTCCAAACGCACACCACCGCTGACCGAACGGGTGACGCTCAGGCTCCCCGCCGACACTGCCAACCAGTGGCGGCAACAGGCGAAAACCGCCGATCTAACGATCAGCGATTGGGTGCGCCGGCGAGTCGATGGTGGCCATGCCGTGCCTGCTGCGAAACCGAAACGACAGCGACGCCTCCGCACCCTGACGGCCGATCCCGAGCTGCTCCGGCAGCTGGCCGCGATCGGCAGCAACGTCAATCAGATCGCTCGCGTGCTGAACAGCACTGGCCTGACCCCCAGCGACCATCTGCGGCTGCTCGCCGAGCTGGCCGCCATCCAGCGCGAGCTGCACCGGCTCGCCGAGCTACCCCGTTACGATCCTGACGTCCAGGGCCAGGAGGTTGAGCCGTGCACCTGAAATTTCTCCGCCATGGTCAGGGCAGCACCGCCGGTGCGGTGCGCTATCTGCTCCAGGAGCATGACCATAACGGCGATCGGCGAGCCGAGGTCACCGTGCTGCGCGGCGACCCGCACCTGGTCGCCCAGGTCGCCGACAGCAGTCCGCACCAGTGGCGCTACACCTCCGGCGTCATCGCCTGGGCGCCCGAGGACAACCCCTCTCCCGCCGAGATCGAGGCCGTCCTCGAGGAGTGGGAGGCCACGGCATTCGCGGGCCTGGAGCCCGACCAGTACGCCACCTGTGCGGTGCTGCACCGCGACGATGATGGCACGCCGCATATCCATACGATCACCGCTCGTGTCGAGCTGACGTCAGGGCGGGCGCTGAATGTGGCGCCCCCTGGCCATGAGCGACTGTTCGACCCGCTACGCGACGCCTGGAACCACGACCAGGGCTGGGCACGGCCCGACGATCCTGACCGTGCACGGCTCGTGCAGCCTGGCAACGAGGCGGAGGGCCGGAGCAAGCTCGACCGGCATCCTCGGAGCCGGATCGATATCACTGAACACCTCGAGGTGCTGGTCACAGAGGGGCTGGTGACCACCGCCGCCGAGGTGCGCGAGGCGCTGGCCGAGATTGGCGAGATCACGCGCTCAGGGCGCGATTACGTCAGCGTGCGCCCGGAGGGCGCCACGCAATCAATCCGATTACGAGGAGACCTGTTCCGTGACAACTGGACCATCGAGCAAACCCTTGAGCGAGAGGCTCGCCGAGCGCAGACAGCAGCAGCTGGCCGAGCTGGACGACGTGACCCAGCGGCAGCTGAGCGAGCACGAGAAAGGCTTGAAGCAGCAACTGAACGACGCGCGGCGTACCACAGAGTCCGCTATCAGCGACGAGACCCAGCGGCTGAGAACGACGTTGTCCGAGGCACTGGGCCAGATCGAGCGGCAGCAGACACGGCGGCTCTCGGGCTGGGAGACGGCGCTGAGCGATTCGGAGGCGCGACAGCGGCAACAGATCGAGGGCATCGAGCAGAGGCTCTCGGACGCGGCGTTACAGGCCGAGCGGCTGAGCCGGATTGGCGGCCTGCGGAGCTGGACACGTCCGGCGGCGATCACCGCGGCCGTGATGCTGGCCGTGGGGAGCGTGACGGCGGGTGGCCTGCACCTGGCCGACCGGCTGATCGACAGCCGCATGGACCGTCTGGCCGTGCTGAATCAGGAGATCCAGCGAGCCGAGGAGGCGGCGCCGAGGCTGCCCCCGAGCGTGGAGATCCGCACGATTCAGGGCGAGACCTATCTGGTGGGGATCGACCCCGACGAGGCCTGGGTGGGGAGCCTGCAGGATGGGACCCCCGTGATCCAACTGACCAGAGAGGACTGAGCAATGACCGAACTGGAAACGCTGCTATTGCAGCAGTTAGAGCAACAGCAGCGCGACTCCGAGTCGCTGGTCAGTGGGCTATCAACCGAGCTCGGGAGATTGCAGACAGCGCTGAATGCGCAGCAGGTCGAGAGTCAGGCGCTGCGTCAGGAGATCGATCGCAGCGATCGCGAGAACGCCGCCGCCCTGGCGCAGCTGACCGAGCGCGTCGACGCCTGCACCAGGCTGCTGAGTGGTTTGGGGAGGAAATTTGGCAGGTGACCACTGCCT
>NZ_JAHXBV010000015.1:0-21122 GCF_019915905.1 Halomonas sp. ANAO-440
ACGGTTCGGAGGGCGGGGAGGCTAAGCCTTCCCGACCCCTATCAGCTGCCTTTTCCCGCCATAACAGGCGATTACCACGCTGTAGGAGGAAGCTTCAGCTCACGACTGGAGGCCGAAGGCCTCCCCGCGGTGTTGCCTGTGTAGGTGATCACCGATGACGCTGCCACCTCCGCCGAGGCGCCTGGCGGCGCCAGTCGCGATGCGGAGCAGCGCTCCAACAACGACTCTCTCCGCCAAGGCGCCTGCCGGCGCCAGTCGCGATGCAGAGCAGCGCTCCAACAGCTGCTCTCTCCACCATCTCGACTGCACCTCGTCGCCTTGACCTATATCAGGCATTTCTGCATGTACTCCGCCATACTGGGATGAAGCGTCATCAAAGTGCAGCAAGAACAGGGAGGCAGCCATCTTGAAACCATTGGATGCGACGCAGGTGTATCGCCACTGCCCGGAGGAGGCGTTCGATTTCGAGGTGAGCAGTGAGCTTGCTTCGCTGGATCTGCTCAGCGGCCATGACCGGGCGCGGGAGGCGCTGGACTTCGGTACCGCGATGCGCAGCGATGGTTTTAATCTCTACGTGCTGGGTCACCCCGGGCATGGCAAGCATCAGCTGGTGGGGCGTTTCCTTGCCGAGCGTTCCCGTGACGAGCCCACCCCACCGGACGTGGCCTACCGCTTCAACTTCGATGACCCATCCCGTCCTTTTCATCTGTTGCTGCCCACCGGCATGGGCCGGGTTCTGCGCGCCGACATCGAGCAGTTGACCCAGGAGCTCAGCACATCGATTCCCGCGGTCTTCGAGGGGGACGAGTACCAGAACCGCTTGCACGAGCTGAAACAGGCTATGGGCGAGCGCCAGCGCGATACCATCGAGGCGGTGCGCCGCGAGGCCCGTGAGCACGACATCCTGCTGCTCTCCACTCCCAACGGCTTCACCTTCGCCCCGGCCAACAGCGACGAGAAGATGATGTCGCCGGACGAGTTCGAGAAGCTGTCCCAGGATGAGCGCGAACGCATCGAAGGCACGGTAAAGGTGCTGCAGAAGAAGCTGACCCATGCCATTCGCCAGATGCCGAGGCTGGCGAAACTGCTGCGCGAGCAGGTCGTGGCCCTGAACGAGGAGATGCTGCAGACCGCGATCGGTGCCCCACTGGAGGAGCTGGAGCAGCGTTACGTGGAGCAGGAAGGCGTACAGGCCCACTTGGCGGCCATCCGCGAGGCGATCGTGGCCAACGTGGATTCGTTTATCGACGAGGAGCCGGATATTCCGCCGGAAGCGCTGTTCACCCGCTTCCAGCTGAATCTGATCGTCGACAACAAGGGCTGCGAGGGTGCGCCGGTGGTCTATCTCGATCTGCCGACCCATCAGCACCTGGTGGGGCGTATCGAGCACCATGTCCACAACGGCACCCTGCTGACCGACTTTTCGCTGATCCGCGCCGGGGGCCTGCATCGCGCCAACGGTGGCTACCTGGTGGTTGATGTGCGCGCCCTGCTGATGCAGCCCGGTGCCTGGGAGACCCTCAAGCGCGTGTTGCGTGCCGGCGAGATCCGCACCGAGTCGCTGGAGCAAGCGTATGGGCTGATCAGCACCACCACCCTGGAGCCGGAGCCGATTCCGCTGGACCTCAAGGTCGTGCTTCTCGGCGAGCGGCTGTTCTATTACCTGCTGTGCGAACACGACCCCGATTTCCTGGAGCTGTTCAAGGTGCAGGCTGACCTGGAGGATGAGCTGGAGCGCAACGATGCCAACCAGCCCCTGTATGCGCGAATGATCGCCACCCTGGCCCGGGATTCCGCCCTGCGCCCGCTCGATCGCAGCGGCGTAGCGGCGGTGATCGAGCGGGCCAGCCGCCTGGCCGATGACCAGGGCAAACTCACCGCTCGTCATCGCGAACTGAGCGACCTGCTGGAAGAGGCCGACCACTGGGCTGACCAGGCAGCCGCAAAGGTAATCGGCCGCACCCACGTGGAGAAGGCGGTGGAGCAGCAGCTGTGGCGGGCCAGCCGCCTGCATGAGCGCAGTCATGAAATGATCACCCGGGGCACGGTGGCGATTCGTACCGATGGCTTCCAGGTCGGCCAGATCAATGGGCTCTCGGTGCTGAGCCTGGGCCACTATGCCTTCGGCCAGCCGAGTCGTATCACCGCTACCGCGCGCCCTGGCGCCGGCCAGGTAGTGGACATCGAGCGGGAGGCACGCATGGGCGGGCGCATCCACTCCAAGGCGGTGATGATCCTTTCCCGCTACCTGGCCAGCCGCTATGCCCCCGATTCTCCACTCTCGCTCTCCGCGAGCCTCGCCTTCGAACAGTCCTACGGTGGCGTGGAGGGCGACAGCGCATCCGTGGCCGAGGCCTGCGCGCTGATCTCGGCCATCGCCCGGGTCGGCATCGACCAGCGCCTGGCAGTCACCGGCTCCATCGATCAATACGGCATGGTGCAGGCGGTGGGCGGCGTCAACGAGAAGATCGAAGGATTTTTCGACATCTGCCGGGCGCGGGGGGAGGTCAAGGGCCGCGGGGTGCTGCTGCCGGCAACCAACGTGGCGCACCTGATGCTCAAGGCGGACGTGCGCGACGCCATTGCCGCCGGCGACTTCAAGGTCTTTGCCATTCACGACCTGGACGAAGCACTGGCACTGCTGACCGACATGACACCGGGCGAGCGCGACGATGCGGGCAACTATCCCGAGGGCAGCGTCAACGCCCTGGTTGCCGAGCGTCTCGAGGCCTTCCACAAGGTGGCAAGCAAGAATCGTGGGAACAGCGGCAAGATGAACGATCAGGAGAACGACAGGGACGAGGAGGCGCGTGACGATGACCAAGCCTGACACGCCCCCTTCCGGCGACACACCCCTTCTCGAAGTGGTACGCGTACTGGCGCTGCTCGACGCTTCGCGGCATAGCCAGGCAGCCCTGGCGGCCGCCGTGGACCTGGCCAGCCGTCGGCATGCCGAGCTTGTTGCAGTCTATGTCGAGGACCTGGACCTGCTGAGCTGTGCGGCCTTTCCGTTCTCCTGCGAGATCGGCGCGCAGTCGGGCGTCACGCGGCCGCTGACCGCGGATACGCTGGAAGCCAGCATCGCCCGACAGCTACAGCGCGTAAATCAGGCGCTAGCACTCGCCGTGGCCGGACGCGACCTGCGGCATCGCCTTGAAGTCAGCCGCGGCCCCGTCGTCGGCGAAGCCCTGGCCAAGGCCGGCGCCGGGGATGTGCTGGTACTGGGCAAGACCGGCACGACAGAGCGCTGGGGCACGCGGCTCGGCTCCACCAGCCGCCGGCTTATATTGGAAGCCCCCTGCACGGTACTGCTCTGGGATGAACGGCACCCCTTCCGGCGCGGCCCGCTGCGAATGCTTAGCCAGGCGCAGTCTAACGGCGAACGAGCCATACCCGACTGGCTGACGGCACTCTTCGACGGCCCCTCCCCCCTGCCGGTCCGCCATGCCCGGGAACTGGAAAAACAGCTCACCCGCGCCGATACCGGCGGTTTGCTGCTGCATCGAACCGAGCTGGAACAACTCCTCGACGAAGACCCCGAACTGCTTGCCAATGTCCCCCTGCCGATTGTGGTGGTGGCGTAGAATAATGATGTAACACCGCCGGGCGCCTGGCGGCGCCAGTCGCGATGGGAACCAGCGCTCCAACAGCTGTTCTTTCATGCCATTGCAGCCTCCGCCGGGCGCCTGCCGGCGCCAGTCGCGATGCAGAGCAGCGCTCCAACAGTGAATCTCTCCACCGACGGTGCCACGTAGTTGTTGGAGTATTTTTAGATCCGGTCCGACGCATCGGCGACTGGAGGCCGAAGGACTCCCGGCGGTGTTGCCGATGCTGGCGATCACTGCCGACCTCGGCCGCCTCCGCCAGGCGCCTATCGGCGCCAGTCGCGATGCGGAGTCGGAGCGCCGAACCGAGCGCTCCAACAGCGAATCTCTCCACCGACGGTGCCACGTAGTTGTTGGAGTATCTTCAGATCACGACTGGAGGCCGAAGGGCTCCCGGCGGTGTTGGTAACGTTGCGAATATCGCCAGCGCTGCGGCCTCCGCCAAGGCGCCTGCCGGCGCCAGTCGCGATGCGGAGCAGCGCTCCAACAGTGAATCTCTCCACCAACGCGAACTACACCGCTGTTGGAGTATCTTCAGATCACGACTGGAGGCCGAAGGGCTCCTGGCGGTGTTGCCGATGCTGGCGATCACTGCCGACCTCGGCCGCCTCCGCCAAGGCGCCTATCGGCGCCAGTCGCGATGCGGAGTCGGAGCGCCGAACCGAGCGCTCCAACAACGATTCTTTCATGCCACTCCGGCCTCCGCCGAGGCGCCTCGCGGCGCCAGTCGCGATGCAGAGCGGCGCTCCAACAAAGATTCTTTCTACCGTCGGTGTTGCCGATGCTGACGGCAAACGCCACAAATTGATTACACGCTCTGTTGGTCACGGCCTACAACAAGGTCCGCAAATGGCTTAACGACATATTAGCTCAGTCAAATACTCTGAACTGAGCCAGCCCAACATGAGTCTTTATAATGACAACGCCCGGTATGCGCGCTCTCAGAGCAGGTCGTCGCTCCATCCCCGGCCACTATTATCACATTACGCTTGTGACTCGCCGTCGCTATCCGTTCTTTGAAGACTTTCGTACCGCCTGCAAGGCCTGCCGTACATTTTCGATTTCCACCCTGGATGCGCAGTGCGAGACGCAGTCATTTGTCGTCATGCCCGACCATGTCCATTGGCTACTGCAGTTGAAAGGCGATCTCGCGCATGCCATCAGGATATATAAATCCCATGTCTCGATGTCGGTCGGGCTGCGGGTATGGGACACCGGATATTACGACCGTGCCCTGCGTTCCGACGAGGATATCCGCACCGTGGCGCGGTATATCGTCGCCAATCCGTTGCGGGCAGGGCTGGTGGAGAATATCGGGGAGTATCCCTATTGGGATGCAATATGGCTGGATTGATGGCCAGGCGCTTTCCGAAAGCTGGCTGCGCACAGCCTGTTCATCACCGTGGGGCTTCATGCCTCGTGCAGTTGCGCCCGGCTGCCTTGGCAGCATAGAGGGCATCGTCGGCCCGCCCCATGACGGTTTCGATCGAGGCATCGTCGGGCGTAAGGCTCGCCACGCCAGCACTCACCGTGTACCGGATGCGACTCTCGCCCTCTTCTACAATCGCTTTCTCGGCATGACCGCGCAGGCGTTCGGCCAGTTGGAAGGCACCATCCGGGTCTGAACCAGGCAGCAGGACGACGAACTCCTCCCCCCCGAGACGAGCCAGGACGTCCGATTCGCGCAGCAATGTGGCAACGTCATTGCAGAAATTGATCAGTACCCGATCACCGGCGGAGTGTCCGAACCGGTCATTGATTTGCTTGAAGTGGTCCAGGTCGAGCATGGCCAGGGAAAGCGGCGCCCCATATCGCCGGGCTCGAGCAACCTCTACCCCGGATAACTCGAAGAAATGACGACGGTTTGCGACGCCCGTTAGAGGATCACGCCGCGCCAGGACCTCCAGCTTGCGCTCAACTTCCTTGCGCGGTGTGATATCACGAAAGAACCAGACTCGTCCCAGGTACCGTTTGTCATTGCCCCAAAGAGCCTTGGAAAAGCGCTCCAGCGTGCGGCCATCTTTCAATGAAAGCTCGCAGTGGTCCTCCATTGAGGGATCGTCGTAAAGTTCCTGCGTACGCTTTAGAAATGCCTCGGGCGCTTCGAGCCGGTCCATCGCTAAGGCCAACGGTGCCTGCTCGGAATACCCCGACAGGTTACCCCCATGGTCACCCGGCAACGCCTCAAGGGGAATATCGAACACCTCAAATAGGCGCCGATTGTGGGACACGATCATCCCCTGATCATCTACCACGAGGATGCCATCGGGTGAGGCCTCATGAATGGCCTCGATTAACGAACGATCAAAGTCGCGCTTGGTGGTGATTCGATGGAGATCCGCTGACATGGCAACCTCAGAACTGGGAGCAACAGTGCCCGGAGCCTTGCCCCACTTCGTTCAGCAGAAGGTCAGGCAACTTTTTTGGCCACCATTATTTTGAGTAGCCCCCAATCCCTTGTCGTTTGCACGGTCGACACGACGACTCGATGCGTAGCTCGATTCTAACACCCTGCCGAGTGTTCCGCGCCTGCAACTGACGCAGCGGCCTCCGCCAAGGCGCCTGCCGGCGCCAGTCGCGATGCAGAGTCGGAGCGCCGAACCGAGCGCTCCAACAACGATTCTTTCCACCGAGGGTGCCATGTAGTTGTTGGAGTATCTTCAGATCACGACTGGAGGCCGAAGGACTCCCGGCGGTGTTGGAAACGTTGCGGAAACCGCCAGCGCTGCGGCCTCCGCCAAGGCGCCTAGCGGCGCCAGTCGCGATGCGGAGTCGGAGCGCCGAACCGAGCGCTCCAACAGCGAATCTCTCCACCGACGGTGCCATGTAGTTGTTGGAGTATCTTCAGATCACGACTGGAGGCCGAAGGACTCCCGGCGGTGTTGGAAACGTTGCGGAAACCGCCAGCGCTGCGGCCTCCGCCGAGGCGCCTGCCGGCGCCAGTCGCGATGCGGAGTCGGAGCGCCGAACCGAGCGCTCCAACAACGATTCTTTCCACCGAGGGTGCCACGCCGCACTGTTGGAGTATCTTCAGATCACGACTGGAGGCCGCAGGCCTCCCGGCGGTATTGGAAACGTTGCGGAAATCGCCAGCGCCGCGGCCTCCGCCAAGGCGCCTAGCGGCGCCAGTCGCAATGCAGAGTAGCCTCCAACAAGGTCGGTAGCCTAGCCCAGATCCCGCATCAGCAGCGCGTATTCGATGCGCTCCGGTTCGATGGGCTCACCGGGAATCGGGATGCGCACGATGTGGCCGGAGCCGGGGGCGGCGCCGACGGATTCGCCGTGCTTGTTCTCGATGTGCTCGAGGGTGAAGCGGCGGTTGCCGCCGGGCAGCATCAGTTCCATGCCGTCGCCGACTTCGAAGCGGTTCTTGACGTCGATTTCCATGACGCCGCGCCCGGGGTCGTAGCCTATCACTTCGCCGACGAACTGCTGGTGTACGCCAACGGAGTTGCCCTGCTGGTAGTTCTGGTACTCGTCATGGACGTGGCGGCGGTAGAAGCCTTCGGTGTAGCCACGGTTGGCGAGGTTATCGAGTTCGTCCATCAGGCGCATGTCGAAGGGCCGGCCGGCGACGGCGTCGTCGATGGCGCGGCGATAGACCTGGGCGGTGCGGGCGACGTAGTAGTGGGACTTGGTGCGCCCTTCGATCTTCAGCGAGGTGACGCCCATCTGGGTGAGCTGCGGTACGTGCTGGACGGCGCGCAGGTCCTTGGAGTTCATGATGTAGGTGCCGTGCTCGTCTTCGAAGACCGGCATAAGCTCGCCCGGACGGGTGCGATCCTCGATCAGCGCCGAGAGTTCGTCCTGGCCTTCCACGCCGCCGGCGGTGGCGGTACTTTCGGCCACGTCGGCAAACTCGGCGCTGCCACCGCCGGAGGCGATCAGGCCACCCTGGTCCGGGGTCCACACCCCGCTGCCGGCGTGGGCACGGGCGGAGTTGGCCGGCACCAGGTCGCCTGTCTCATCGTGGGAAGCGGCCACGGTGTTGTACTTCCAGCGACAGGCGTTGGTGCAGGTGCCCTGGTTGGGGTCGCGGTGGTTGAAGTAGCCGGAGAGCAGGCAACGGCCGGAATAGGCGATGCACAGGGCGCCGTGGACGAAGGTCTCGATCTCCAGGTCGGGGCATTCGGCGCGGATCTCGCCGATCTCGGCCAGCGACAGTTCCCGGGAGAGGATGATGCGGCTGATGCCCTGCTTCTGCCAGAACCGGGCCGCGGCGTAGTTGACCACGTTGGACTGCACCGAGAGGTGGATCTCCTGGTCGGGCCAGCGCTCGCGCACCATCATGATCAGCCCCGGGTCGGACATGATCAGCGCATCGGGCCCGGCTTCGATGACCGGCTCCATGTCGCGAAGGTAGGTCTTGAGCTTGCTGTTGTGCGGCGCGATGTTGGAGGCGACGTAGAACTGCTTGCCCCGCTCGTGGGCGTAGGCGATGCCCTTGTGCAGGTTGTCGACCTTGAAGTCGTTGTTGCGCGCGCGCAGCGAATAGCGCGGCTGGCCGGCGTAGACGGCATCGGCGCCGTAGGCGAAGGCGTAGCGCATGTTCTTGAACGTCCCCGCGGGGGACAGCAGTTCAGGGGCTTTCATAAGGTCACCGTTTTCAGGACGATGGCACCAGGTGCTAGCTGACGCGCTCTGCTGGAAGGTATCAGCGCTCGTTCGGATAGCCCACTGGGTGCTTAGATGAGGGGCGAGAATCTTAGCAACTGGCGCCGCCCCTGGCCAGATTTCGTACAGTTGCGTAAACTTGGCCCGCGCCGGACCGGACCCCGGCCAGTGGCTTTCACCGAGAGCCGCCCGATAAATTCTCCGACAACGAGTTTCCCATGACCCAGTCCACGACTTCCTCCGTGCCCGCTACCGTGGTGATCTACTCCGGTGGCATGGATTCCTTTACCGTACTGCACCGCGCCCTGCGCGAGGGGCTGTCGGTACATGCCCTCTCCTTCGACTATGGCCAGCGCCACGCCCGCGAGCTCGAGGTGGCCGCCCACGTCTGCCGCGAACTCGACGTGCCGCATCAGGTGGTCGACATTCGCGCCATCCATGGCCTGATCGACAATTCGGCCCTGACCGATGCCAGCCGCGACATGCCTGATGGCGACTACGCCAGCGACAACCTGAGTGCCACGGTGGTGCCCAACCGCAACATGATCCTGCTGTCGCTGGCCATCGCCAAGGCGGTGAACATCGGCGCCGGGCGCGTGGACTACGGCGCCCATGGCGGTGACCATGTGCTCTACCCCGACTGCCGGCCCGAGTTCGTCGAGCGCATGAATGCGGTGGCGGGTATCGCCAACTTCGAACCGGTGCGGATCCATGCGCCCTACCTGGGTTCGACCAAGGCGGACATCCTCGCCGATGGTCTGGCCATGGGGCTCGACTACGCCGATACCTGGACCTGCTACCTGGGCCAGGAGCTCGCCTGTGGCCGGTGTGGCAGCTGCCGTGAGCGCCTCGCGGCCTTTGCTGCCAATGGCGCCATCGATCCGCTGGGTTATCTACAGCGGCCCGAAGCCGCCGCCACTGCTCAGCGCCCCGAAGCCGGCTATCTACAGCGGCCCGATGCTACCGCCACTTCTACACGGTCCGATACGGATGCGCCGGAATCCAGGGAGGCGCCTGATGTATAGCGTCAAGGAGGCCTTCTATACGCTGCAGGGCGAAGGCGGCCAGGCCGGCCGTGCCAGCGTGTTCTGCCGTTTCACCGGCTGCAATTTGTGGTCGGGCCGCGAGCGAGATCGCGCCACCGCGGCCTGCACCTTCTGCGATACCGATTTCCTCGGCACCGACGGCCAGAACGGCGGTCGCTTCCGTGATGCCGACGCCCTGGCCGACCACCTGACCGCGCTTTGGCCCGACCAGGATGGTGTCGTGACACCGTATGTCGTTTTCACCGGCGGCGAGCCTCTGCTGCAGCTTGACGAGGCGCTGATCGCCGCCATGCATCGCCGGGGGTTCGAGGTGGCGGTGGAAACCAATGGCACCATCGCGCCGCCGCCGGGCATCGACTGGCTCTGCGTCAGCCCCAAGGGGGCGACGAAACTGGCGGTGACCGGCGGCGATGAGATCAAGCTGGTCTACCCCCAGCAGGACGCGCCACCGGCGCGGTTTCAAAGGCTCGACTTTCATCATTTCTTCCTGCAGCCGATGGACAGTGTGCCCTTGGGCAAGCATGAGAGCCATATGGATGCGACCGTGGCCTACTGCTTGGCCCATCCGCAGTGGCGCCTGTCGCTGCAGACTCACAAGATTGCGGGGTTCGATTGATGACGCTTTTCGTCAACCGCCTGAGCCATCTCGATGTCTCTCTGTGGTCTCCCCAGCATGGCTTGATCGGCGCCAGTTGGCACGTGGATGCCGAGCTCGACGGCGAGCTTGGCGAGGATGGCATGCTGTTCGACTTCGGTGAGGTCAAGCCGTGGATCAAGTCGCGCCTGGATGGTGGGGTCGACCATACGCTGCTGATCCCGACGAAGGCGCCCGGCCTGGAAATCTTCGAGTGCAGCGAAGGACTCTGTGTACGCGCCAACCAGCCCTATCCCATGGAGGTTCGCGCGCCGCGGCAGGCCTTTACCCTGCTACCGTGGCCGGCCATTACCACCGAGCGACTGGCCGAGCTGCTGGCAGGCGAAATGATGAAGCGCCCGCCACCTCGGGTCACCGACATTCGGCTGCGCCTTCGCGATGAGACGATTGACGGGGCGGCCTATACCTACAGCCATGGGCTCAAGCGCCATGTGGGCAACTGCCAGCGCATCGCCCACGGGCACCGCTCCCGCCTGCATATCTGGCAGCGCGGCGTGCGGATGCCAGGGCTGGAAGCGGAATGGGCCGAGCGTCTGGGAGATCGCTACCTGGTCGACGCAGCGGACATCGCCACCGGCACCGATTCCGTGGTGCGCGGCATGATGACCAGCCGCTACCGCGCCGAGCAGGGTCGCTTCATGATCCGGCTGCCCGCGGAGCGTTGCCTCACCCTACCCACCCCCACCACGGTGGAACATATTGCTGGCTGGCTGGCACGGCAGATCACCGAGGAAACCGGGCGCGCCACGCGGGTCCAGGCCTTCGAAGGGGTCGATAAGGGAGCGATTGCCGAGGCACAGCCTTGAGCGGGGAAACAGCCTTGAGCGCCTGCCGTCCCAGCTGCGGCGCCTGCTGCATTGCGCCGTCGATCAGCTCGGCGATCCCCGGCATGCCCGAAGGCAAGCCGGCCGGGGTACGCTGCGTGCAGCTCGACGAGAACAACCTGTGCCGGCTGTTCGGCGACCCGCGGCGCCCGGCCGTGTGTGAACGCTTCGACTACGACCACTCCCTGTGTGGCGACAATCGCGAACAGGCGCTGGAGCGGATCACCGCCCTGGAGCAGGCGACCTGACGTTGCGGCCTCCGCCGGGGCGCCTATCGGCGCCAGTTTTCGATGCGGAGTCGGAGCGCCGAACCGAGCGCTCCAACAGCGAATCTTTCCACCACCGCGCACCACGCCGCTGTCAGAGTATCCTCAGATCATGACTGGAGGACGCAGGCCTCCCGGTGGTGTTGGAGATGTTGCGGTTATCGCCGTGGCGGCGGCCTCAGCCAAGGCGCCTATCGGCGCCAGTCGCGATGGGAACCAGCGCTCCAACAGCTGTTTTTTCATGCCACTGCGGTAGCCGCCGGGGCGCCTGGCGACGCCAATCGCGATGCGGAGTCGGAGCGCCGAACCGAGCGCTCCAACAGCTGTTTTTACCTACCACGGTGGAAACGCCGGGGCGCCTTCCGGCGCCCCTTTACCATTGCGCTAGAGCTGTGATTCGGCGTTCTCCGCTTGAGGCAGGCGACGGTCGAGCAGGGTGCGCCAGCGCACCAGTACCGGGGCGTCACTGTGGGTGACGTTGTTCAGCAATTCACGGAAAAGTTCGCGGGCTGCTTCGTCACGGGCGTCGACCAGGGTCAGCCAGGCTTCCAGGGCGCAGAGTTCCTGATGCCGGTTGTCGTGAAGGCGGGCAAATTCCAGCGCTTGCTCCACCAGCAGGCGAATCTCGGCCTGCGGACGCGCCAGGAGATGACGGACGCGGGCCAGCTGAACCGCCAGCTCGGGCACGAACAGGGTGCTTCGCTCGCGGGCGATGAGCAGACACTGGTCGAGATAATCCTCGGCGCTTGCCAGCTCGTCGAGGGCAATGCAGGCATCGCTGTACCAGAGGTTGGGTCGGTGATAGCGGTCACGGCCGGTGATTTCACCAAACTCCTCCTGGGCGCCGTCCATGATTCGCAGGCCGTCGCGGTCGCCGGATAGCGCCCGACGCCAGCCCAGCACGCCCTGTGCCGACACCTGCCAGAGGTGAAGATCCGGGGTCTCGGTCAGTGTCACCGCCTGCTCGGCGCGCTGGGCGGCCAGATGCACATGGCCAAGCTGACGGTAGAGCGCGGCGGCAAACAGCAGTGCCATGGCCAGCGAGCCGGGGTGGCCGATTCGCTCGGCCAGGCGAATGGCCGATTCGACCTGCTGTTCAGCACGACGATAGTCGCCGCGCAGGCAGATCGCCCAGCCCTGGAAGCAGGCGGCAGCTACCTGAGGGTGTTCCGAGAACGGTAGCCACTCGATCATCATCGGCTGTTCGAGGGGCGCGATTTCATCGAGATGGTCGTAGGCCTGGCTGACACGCCCGGCCCAGTATTCGCAGTTGGCGCGCGCATAGTCGGCCAGGCGGTGGTAGCGCGGGTCTTCCAGCCGGCTGGCAATGGAGGCCAGGCTGGCGGCCAGGGAGAAGGCATCGGCATGGGCGTGGCGCTGGCTGCAGCCAACCCAGAGCCCCCATTTGACCAGGAAGGCCTGCTCAAGGTCTTCGGTGTCGTCGGCACTGCAGCCTTCACACTGAACCAGCAGTTCGCGAGCGCGGACGAAGCTTTCGTGAGCGGTGGGCGAACCGTGGCCTTCGAGGGCGAAGGCGGCCTGGCCACGCACGGTGAGCAGGCTGATCTCGCGCTCGGCCTGCTCCTCGACGTGACGCAGGCTGGCGAGGCCGAAGTCGGCCATTTTCAGGGCCGTGCGGTTGGCGCTGACCTTGAGCGCTTCGCGGGCAGCCAGTTCGAAGTAACGTGCACCACGGGCGTAGTGGCCGCTGCGGCGCAGGTGGGTGGCGAAGTCGCCCGGGTGCCGGCCGATCCACATGGGGAAGCGCTCTTCGATCAGGCTCACTACCTGACGGTGGATACGCACGCGAACGTCCCGCGGACAGGAGAGGTAGGCAGCTTCCTGCAGCAGCTGATGGCTGAACTGGTATTCCCGACAGCCGCCCTCGCCGCCGGCGGATTCAATGATCTCCAGGCGACGCATCTGCTCCAGGGCACGATTCAACTGCGGCATTTCCCAACCGCTGCATTCGGCCAGGAAGTCCAGGCGGAAGCGCCGGCCAAGCACGGCAGCCACATGGGCGACTTCCCGGTCGCCGTCGAGCTGGTCGATGCGTCCTGCCAGCAGCCCCAGCAGGCCACGCGGCAGTTCGTCGAGATGAACGCTGCGCCCTTCCCGGCGGTCGATCTCCAGGCGACGACAGATCTCCTGCATGTAGAGCGGCACACCATCGCAGCGCTCGATGATCTGTCCGCGCAGGCGCGGACTGAGGTGCAGGCGGTAACGTCGTGCCAGCTGCGAGAGCAGGCGCGACGACTGCATGGCATCGAGGTGGCCAAGGGTGACCTGCTGGTCCCAGTGCAATCGTGTGGGCAAGGCCTCGCGGCCGTGGTGGCTGGCCACGAGCAGGAAGGCGCAGTTGATTGGCAGCCGCGCCTGAAGGCCGGCCAGCACGCGGAAAGAGGGTTCGTCGAGCCACTGCAGGTCATCGATCATCAGCACCTGGGTGCGCTCGAGGGCATGCTTCTCGATGACACGGCACAGTATGGCAACGACAAGGTCCGCTGCCTCGCCGCTCTTGGCGAGCTGCGCCACTTCGGGGCTTTCGCGCACCCCAAGCGCCTCTTCCAGGAGGCTCAGCTGGTGGCTGCCAAGGGCCAGGTCGGCGTGCTCCTCGAGCAGCTCCGCCAATGTCTCGACGGTGAGTTCGCCGTCCAGGCGCCAGCGCAGCAGGGCTCTTGCCACGCCGTAGGGTTCCAGCACCGAGAGGCGCGTGGTGGGCTGCCAGCAGATCGCCGCATCGCGGCTCAGCTCCAGCTGACGGAAACCCACCATCAGCGCCGACTTGCCCATGCCCGAGGCGCCTCGCACCAGCACACTCTGGCGCAGGCCAATGCCGGCACGGGCAAGGGCGTCACGCAGGGTGCGCAGCGGCGTTTCGCGACCGACCAGGCTGGGCGGCATGGCATCGCGCCCGCCTTCGTTGTGGCCCAGCACCAGGGCGCGCAGGCGCACGCGGCCGTCACTCGCCACCAGTCGCGAGGAGAGACGCGGCTGCAGGTCCAGTGCCGGCGGCATGTGCTGGCTGGCCTCCTGGGAGATAACCAGTTCGCTGCCTTCCGCAGCGGTCATCAGCTCGAGAGCGTTCTGGGTCACCTGCCCCAGAGGGTCGACCAGTTGCCGCTCGGGCAGATAGACCACGCGGCCGCTGTTTAGGCCGGCGGCAAGTTCGATACGCGGCGCATCGTCCGCGCCGCTCCAGTGACGCGCGATTTCGTCGGGCAGCACCCGGCGACAGTGTTCATACAGGGCAACCAGTTCGGCCAGCTGGTGGGCCGGGCCGTGGGTGCCGAAGCAGGCCAGGCCCAGGCCGCCGGTGGCACCGGGCAGCCAGAAGCCGCCCAGGTGATGACACTGCTGCTCGAGCCAGCGCATCAGCTCGATCTGCAGCGCCAGGCAGGCCCGGGTCTCGTCCCGAGCCGAGAATTCACCTTTCACACGCAGTCGAATGGCCATGACCGAGAGCTGGCGCTGCTCGATTTCGTCTTCCCTTAGCGGCGAGCTGCCGGCCGCCAGGGTGCGCGAGAAGGCGCCCTGGGAAGAGAGGCCGTGGAGGTCGGGATTGCCATCGGACCAGTAGCGTGCCAGCTGCAGGAAGCCGGGCTCGGGCTGCTGACCGGAGAGGGCCAGCAGCTGCAGGTAGGCGCTGTACTGTTCGTGGGCGGCCGCCAACTGGCCCTGTTCGGCAAGCTGGCGCACCAGGCGTTCGTGGAAGGGGCCATAGCCGGAGAAGCGGCTGACCAGGGCCTGCAGCAGGTGGTCGGGAATCTCGTCGTTGCCCTCGAGTATGGCCTCGGCAAAACGGATTACCCGCTGGCGCCATTCGTTGCGCAGCTGAACCAGCCAACGCTGGAATTCGGTGCAGGAAGGCAGCTGCAGTTCCTCGACCAGGTCGCCGCGGTACCGTTGAAGCAGCCGTTCCAGGGTTGCGATATCCTTGGGTCCATCGAGCAGCTGCTGAAGTTCGTGCAGATCGAAATGCCAGCTCTCGGGAAGTCGGAAGGCAATGGTCTGGCGGGATACCACCAGCACCCGCTCTGCCTCTTCGCCCAGCGACTGTCGCAAGCAGTGCAGGGCATGGCGCAGGTTGGTGCGCCCTGAAGAGAGGCCCTGGTCGGGCCACAGCAACTCGGCCAGGCTGGCCCGGTTGACGGGTTGCTGGTGCAGCAGCAGATAGACCAGTAGCGCCTTGACCTTGTCGTAACTGAACTGAGTCAGGACGTCATCGCCCAGTGTCAGTGAAAACTGTCCAAACAGCGCTAGCTGATCCCATTCGTTATTATGAACGTCTTGTGGAGCGTCCTGCATGTTGGGAACCCTGCATGGCGAAAGCGGTGGCCTCAGCCCGGCACACCACTATGAAAACGAAACGCCTTGTCCGGCGTGACTATCAGCTCTGCTTCGCGTTCGGCGAAAAAGGCAACCCGGTCGTCGATGGGTCCTGGAGCGAGATGCCGCGCCAACATTAGATAATCCTCGTAATGACGACCTTCCGACTTAACCAGAGTGCGGTAGAACTTGGCAAGCTCGAGGTCCAGGTGCGGAATCAGTCGAGCAAACCGTTCACAGCTGCGTGCCTCGATAAAGGCACCAATAATCAGAATATCGACCAGCCTCGCTGGTTCTTGAGTGTCAATGTGCTGGCGTAGCCCTTCCGCATAGCGGGAAGCGCTGAGATGCCGATAGACGATACCCCGACTCTCCATCAGTTTCACTACCTGCTCGAAGTGCAGTAGCTCCTCCCGGGCAAGCTGCGACATCTTGGTCAGCAGCAACGGTTCGTTGACGTAACGATAGAGAAGACTCATTGCCGTCGAGGCTGCCTTCTTTTCACACTGTGCATGATCGATCAACAGCAGCTCGGGATTCTCGAGCGCCCAGGCGATCCAGCCATCGGGTGTCGCGCAGTTGAGGAAATCCAGCAGGTCCGGTGGCAACAGTGACTCGTCACTTGGCACTTCCGCTATCTCGGGCATGGTTTCGGGCATAGTCCTGGGTATAGTACTGGGCATAGTCCTTGGCATAGTCCTGGGTACAGTCTCGGCAAGGGTCTCGGGCATGGCATGGACTCGGGTATGACGCAGTCGATAGCTCGGTGGTGCAGCGCTAATTTCCAGAGTGCGTCGCGCGGCGGCGTTCGGCGGCCTCATTCAGCGCCTGGCTGAGCCGTGCATGTAGTTCAGCAACATCCAGGCCGAGGGCCGCTTCACTCGGCTCCAGCCCATAGCGTGGCAGTGCCTGGATGCGGGTGCGCCCCACCCGCAGCAGTTCCACCGCTCGCGAGAGCGCCGGCTGTTCGGGCCTGAAGCGGATCCGGTATCGCCGCAGCTGCGCTTCGAGGCAATCGGCATCGACCACCTTCAGGAAGCGACCGGCCACGCTCTCTCGCAGGGCATCCAGCTCGGCCATGCGTGCTGCACGCTGGTCACCGGAAAGGCCAAACCACTCGAGGATCTCGTCATCGCCGCGCTGGCAGCCCCGACAGACCGGATCGCCAAGCGTGGTGGAACAGAGCCCTACACAGGGCGATGTGATGCTGCCAGCCATGGCGCTTCCACCTCGGTCTGTACCCGTATTTATTCGCTGCCATGGTAACGCGCTCGCGTGCGACAGGCACCTGTCGACGACACTTCATGCTACCTAATTTGTAGCTGCACGAACATTGCGCCGACCAAAGTTCAAGGCGGCCGCCAAGGGGGTCGCCTTAACATTGTCGACAGTTTGGCGTAGAATCGCCGCACCCAGTGACCCGGTTGTTTCACTAGCCAGAGCCGTCATTTCGCCGCTGCTGATCGTGCATCGGCTTGCTTTGGCCACCACTATAGAAGAGGGCCCCAACGTGCTTGAAGCCTATCGCCAACATGTCGAGGAACGCGCCGCCGAGGGCGTCCCACCGAAGCCTCTCAACGCCGAGCAAGTCGCCGCCCTGGTCGAACTGCTGAAGAGCCCGCCCGCCGGCGAAGAGGAGTTCGTGCTCGATCTGCTGACCAACCGCGTTCCCCCGGGCGTGGACGAGGCAGCCTACGTCAAGGCCGGCTTCCTGACCGCCATCGCCAAGGGCGAGGCCAGCTCTCCGCTGATCGACAAGGTACATGCCGTCAAGCTGCTGGGCACCATGCAGGGTGGCTATAACATCGTCTCCCTGGTGGAACTGCTCGACGACGCCGAACTGGCCAAGGAAACCGGCGAACAGCTCAAGCACACCCTGCTGATGTTCGACGCCTTCCACGACGTGGAAGAGCGTGCCCGCGCCGGCAATGCCGTGGCCAAGGACGTCATGCAGTCCTGGGCCGAGGCCGAGTGGTTCCTCTCCAAGCCCGCCCCGGCCGAGAAGATCACCCTGACCGTGTTCAAGGTGCCCGGTGAGACCAACACCGACGACCTCTCCCCTGCCCCGGACGCCTGGTCGCGCCCCGACATTCCGCTGCATGCCAATGCCATGCTCAAGAACGAGCGCGAAGGCATTGTGCCCGAAGTGCCCGGCACCACCGGTCCGCTGCAGCAGATCGAGGAAGTGAAGGCCAAGGGCTTCCCGGTCGCCTACGTGGGCGACGTGGTGGGAACCGGCTCCTCGCGCAAGTCCGCCACCAACTCGGTGCTGTGGTTCTTCGGCGACGATATTCCCAATGTGCCCAACAAGCGGGCCGGCGGCTTCTGCTTCGGCGGCAAGATCGCCCCGATCTTCTTCAACACCATGGAAGATTCCGGCGCCCTGCCCATCGAGATGGACGTTGCCAACATGGAAATGGGCGACGTCATCGACGTCTACCCCTATGAAGGCAAGGTGTGCAAGCACGGCACCGACGAGCTCGTCACCACCTTCGAACTCAAGACCCAGCTGATCCTCGACGAAGTGCGTGCCGGTGGCCGCATTCCGCTGATCATCGGCCGTGGCCTGACCGGCAAGGCGCGCGAGTCGCTGGGCCTGGCTCCCTCCGATGTCTTCCGCCTGCCCGAGCAGCCCGTCGACACCGGCAAGGGCTTTACCCTGGCCCAGAAGATGGTCGGCAAGGCCTGCGGCATGGACGGCGTCCGCCCGGGCATGTACTGCGAGCCGAAGATGACCACCGTGGGCTCCCAGGACACCACCGGCCCGATGACCCGCGACGAGCTCAAGGACCTGGCCTGCCTGGGCTTCCAGGCCGACCTGGTGATGCAGTCCTTCTGCCACACCGCCGCCTACCCGAAGCCGGTGGACGTGGATACCCACCACACCCTGCCCGACTTCATCATGAACCGTGGCGGCGTCTCGCTGCGTCCCGGCGACGGCATCATCCACAGCTGGCTGAACCGCATGCTGCTGCCCGATACCGTGGGCACCGGCGGCGATTCCCACACCCGCTTCCCGATGGGGATCTCCTTCCCGGCGGGCTCCGGCCTGGTGGCCTTCGCCGCCGCCACCGGCGTGATGCCGCTGGACATGCCGGAATCGGTGCTGGTTCGCTTCAAGGGCAAGCGGCAGCCCGGCGTCACCCTGCGTGACCTGGTCCACGCCATTCCCTACTACGGGATCAAGAATGGCCTGCTGACCGTGGCCAAGGCCGGCAAGAAGAACGCCTTCTCCGGCCGCGTGCTGGAAATCGAAGGCCTTGACGACCTCACCGTCGAGCAGGCCTTCGAGCTTTCCGATGCCTCCGCCGAGCGCTCTGCCGCCGGCTGCACCATCACCCTGAGTGAGGAGAGCGTCGCCGAGTACCTGAAGTCCAACATCACCCTGCTGAAGTGGATGATCAGCAACGGTTATGGCGAGGAGCGCACCATCGGCCGTCGTATCGCGGCGATGGAAGAGTGGCTGGCCAACCCGAGCCTGATGCGCGCCGACAAGGATGCCGAGTACGCCGAGGTCATCGAGATCGACCTGGACGAGATCAAGGAGCCGATCCTCTGTGCGCCGAACGACCCGGACGACGCCCGCCTGCTATCCGAAGTGGCCGGCGAGACGATCGACGAAGTGTTCATCGGTTCGTGCATGACCAACATCGGCCACTTCCGCGCCGCGGGCAAGCTGCTCGAGAAGCAGCCGGCCGGCAGCCTGAAGACCCGCCTGTGGCTGGCACCGCCGACCAAGATGGACCAGCATCAGTTGACCGAGGAAGGGTATTACGGAATCTACGGCCGCGCCGGTGCGCGCATGGAAATGCCGGGCTGCTCGCTGTGCATGGGCAACCAGGCCCGCGTCGCCGCCAAGAGCACCGTGGTGTCCACCTCGACCCGCAACTTCCCCAACCGCCTGGGCGATGGCGCCAACGTCTACCTGGCATCTGCCGAGCTGGCTGCGGTCGCTGCCGTCGAGGGTCGCCTGCCGACGGTCGAGGAGTACCAGCGTTACATGGGCGAGTTCGACGCCATGGCCGGCGAGATCTATCGTTACATGAACTTCCATGAAATCGAGGAGTATCAGAAAGCGGCCTCGAATGTGATTCCCGTAGCTCAGGAAGCCTGATAAGCTACGACCCCGGAAGCATTATTTCGACTCCGATGCTCGCAACATCGATGGCCCCACCCAAGGGTGAAGGCCGGAGCCGATGACCAAAGCGCCCCTTATTGGGGCGCTTTTTTATGCGTGTTCGTTCGTGACATGCCAAAGGCAACAACTGCAAACTTTCGTAACGCAAGTCAGCTTGTGACGGCAAGACTCCGAGACTAGGTTAAAGATGTGATAACAAGTCATAGCTCTGTGATTGGGTAACGTTCTGCACTGCCTGAACGCATCCGTATTGATGGGCAAATGGCTTCACAACGAAAAAAAAGCCAAGGATATCAAGGCAAAGGGACATCAAGGAGAAACAAATGTCGAAAAAACAACTGCTGACTGCTTCGCTCGCCTCTGCCGCTCTGCTTGCCGCCAACGCCGCTCTCGCCAACCCCCCGCATCAACCGTACGCCTATCTCGGCCTGGGCACCGGCTTCAGCTCACTGGAAAACGACCGTGACGAGGTCGACAACTTCATCGAAAGCGGAGGCCGCAACTTCAGCATCGACGATGACGGCAACGTCTGGAAGGGCTTCGCCGGCTATCAGATCAATCGCTTCCTGGCGGCGGAAGTCTTCTATGCTGACCTGGGCAGGGTGCGGCTGCGCGGCCAGGACGGCGCCAGTACCGATCTGGAGTCCACCGCCTACGGTGCCAACCTGGTCGGCCAGTTCCCGGTGACGCCCTGGTTCAGCCCTTATGCCAAGGTTGGAGTCGCCAACTGGGAAACGACTGTCGAGGGCAATCTTGGCGATGCCAGCCTCGAGCTGCAGGACAATGACGGCTTCGACCCGGTCTACGGGGTCGGCGCCCAGTTCAACTTCAACCCGGTCATGCTACGGGCCGAGTACGAGCGCTACGACTTCGATAGCGACTACACTATCGACACCTTCACCGCCTCGGTGGGTTTCAGCTTCTAGCGACTCTCCCCCTCTCACCATACACGGCGCCGGGCCTCGCCCGGCGTCGTTGTATCTAGATGACAGCTCCGACGAAACGACGACGGAGACACCGCAGGAACTGTGGCATCATCATGTGATCACTCCATTTCTCCAGGCAAGGAGCCCTGCATGAGCGCCATCATCACGCCAGACATCTGCGACGCCCACCCCGAAGTGAAGGTACTCGACCCGATCTTCGTCAACTTCGGCGGCCGCGAGGCGTTCTGCGGACCGGTACGCACCGTGAAATGCTTTGAAGACAATTCGCTGGTCAAGGAAGCGGTTGCCGAAGGCGGCAACGGTGCGGTGCTGGTCGTGGATGCCGGTGGCTCGCATCGCTGCGCCATGCTGGGTGACATGCTCGCCGAGCAGGCGGTCGACAATGGCTGGTCCGGCGTGGTGATGTACGGCTGCGTACGCGATGTCGACGTCCTGGCCGAAACCGACCTGGGCGTGCAGGCCCTTGCCGCCCATCCGCGCAAGAGCGACAAGCGCGGCGAAGGCCAGCGGGACGTACCCGTCACCTTCGCCGGCGTCACCCTCAAGCCCGGCCAGTGGCTGTACGCCGACAACAACGGCATCGTCGTCGCCGAAGCGCGTTTGCCGCTGGAGGGGTGAGGCTGCGGCGGCAACACCGTGGCATGAAGGAGCAGCTGATAGGGGTCGGGAAGGCTTAGCCTCCCCGCCCTCCGAACCGT